>NZ_JAYLVT010000010.1:0-264758 GCF_035818815.1 Cupriavidus sp. SS-3 | reverse complement strand
TGCTGGTCCAGCAGTTCCTTGAACTTGAACAGGATGCGCGCGCGGCGCAGCGGCGGAGTGTCGGCCCACGCCGGGAAAGCGGCCTGGGCGGCGGCGACGGCATCGGCCACGTCCTGGGCGGTGCCCAGCGCGACGCGTGAGGCGACTTCGCCGGTGGCGGGGTTGAATACGTCGGCAAGGCGCTGCGAGGCGCCGCGTGTCTGCCGGCCCGCGATGTTATGGCCGATGATGGCCTGCACCGCGCTGGCCTCTGCAAGGATGTCTTCCACTTCCGCTCCTGAATGCTGGTTCTCCGGGCGCTGCGGCCCGCTCGGTCAGCCCGGTCCATCTTTGCGTCCGGTGAAGACGCTGCCGCGCAGCGGCGCGCAGCGGCGCGCATCGGCCGCCCCACGTATGCCGTGCGGCACAAGACTTCGGGCCATGGTTGAGCGCAAGCTTGGTGCAGTTGCGCGGCCCCGTCCAATGATTTATCGTCAATCGCAATATAAGCCGCGCAAAATATTGCGGCGCAACACCATACTGCTTCCGCCCCTTGGACCTCCACCACCTGCGCGCCTTCGTCGCCGTCGCGCGCGAAGGCAACCTGACCCGCGCCGCACAGCGCCTGCACCTGACCCAGCCAGCGGTCAGCCTGCAGCTGAAAGCGCTGCAGTCGGCGTGGCGCATCCGGCTGTTCGAGCGCACCGCGGCGGGCCTGACGCTGACCGCCGATGGCGCCGCGCTGTTGCCGCTGGCCGAGCGCATCCTCGATGGCGTGGGCGACCTGCAGCACACCGTCAACGCCATGCATCACACCGTACGCGGGCGGCTGGCGATCGGCACCATCCTCGATCCGGAATTCACGCGGCTGGGCCCGATGCTGCGCACGCTGGTCGAGCGCCATCCGCAGATCGGCACGGAGCTGCGCCACGGCATGTCGGGCTGGGTGCTGCAGCAGATACGCAGCGGCGCGCTAGATGTGGGCTTCTACCTGGGCCAGCCATCCGAAGCAGGCTTCCATGCGCTGACACTGACGCCGTTCTCGTACTACGTGGTCGCGCCCAAAGGCTGGAAGGAGCGCACCGCGCTGCGCTCGTGGGCGCAGCTGGCGACGCTGCCATGGATCTGGACCCCGCCCGAGTCGGCGCACAACCGGCTGCTGTCGGCGCATTTCGCACAGGCAGGCGTGGATCCGGCCACTGTGCCCAAGGTGGCGCACGTCGACCAGGAGGCGTCGATGCGCGACCTGGTACGCTCCGGCGTGGGGCTGTCACTGGTGCGCGATGCGATCGCGCTGCGCGAGTCGCATGCGCACGGGCTGGTGATTGTCGAAGGGGTCTCGGTGCAGACCGAGCTGACGCTGGTCTGCCTGGCCGCGCGCCGCGACGACCCTGTGGTTGCGGCGGTGTTCGGCGTGGCCGAGTCCGTATTCCGTACCTAGCGCTGCGGGCGGTCCAGCCGGCGCTGCAGCCAGCCTGTCAGTGCCGCGAACACTTCGCCGCGCAGCGGCTGCGCTTCATTGAAGATCTCGTGGTAGCCCTGGTCGAACCAGACTTGTTCGCGCAGGTCGGGCGGCGCGCTGTCGAAGAAGGTGCGGCTGCCGGCCGGGTCGACCACGCGATCGGCGCCGCCGACCAGCATCAGCATGGGCGCCTCCAGCAGCGCTGCGTCGGCCTGCGCCTGCGCCATGCCGCGGATAAATCCTTCGAGCACGCCGGCGGTGATGGTGGTCTGCACGAGCGGATCGGCGCGGTAGGCGGCGACCACCGCCGGGTCATGCGACAGGTGCCGTGCATCGATCGGATTGGGCACGCGCAGCCGCGGCGCCAGCGTCAGCAGCACGCGGTGCAGCGCCAGCGCCGGCCGCGACAGCCGCAGTGCCAGCGCCGGCGACGACAGCACCAGCGCGCGCACCGGCCGCACCCGCGCGGTGGCAAAGCGCGCCGCGATCAGCCCGCCCATGCTGTGGCCGAGCAGGATCGGCAATTCATGCCAGCCCGGCACCGCGGCATCGTAGATCTCGGCGAGGTCGTTCAGGTACGCGTCCGGATGGTCCGCGACCATGCGCGCGCCGCCGCTGGCGCCGTGGCCGCGCAGGTCGAAGGCGCGCACGCGCAGCCCCAGGCCGCACAGCAGATCGGCGACATGCTGGTAGCGGCCGGCGTGTTCGGCAAGTCCGTGCACCAGCAGCACCGAGCCGAGCGGTTCGGCAAAGCGTGCCGGGTCGGGTTGCCAGGTACGGAGCAAGAGTTCGGTGCCGTCGCGCATGCGCTGGCGGCTCTGCACCGGCGCATGGGTCCCCGCCGGCCTCGCGGCGGGCTTGCTGGCAACGCCGGCCAGGGCCGGCTCGTCCGTCATCGGCTGTTCCATTTGCACAGGTCTCCTGCGGGCGCGCGCGGGCCAGGCGCGACGCCAGCTATCGTTGTTGTTATGGAGTCCGCTGCGCCGGCGCGTGCCGGCCCTGCCATGGCTACAACCGGGGCTTAAACCCTCGCTTGACCATGGCTAGCCGTGGCAGGCCGGCACGTCAGGCTGCGCCATGTCGGCCAGGATCGGGCAGTCCGGCCGGTCGTCGCCACTGCAGTGCTGCGCCAGTTCGCGCAGCGTGTCGCGCATCGCCGCCAGTTCGGCGATGCGCTGCTCCAGGTCGGCCACGTGCCGCAGCGTCAGCGCCTTGACGTCGGCGCTGGCGCGGTCGCGGTCGTGCCACAGCGACAGCAGGTTGCGGATCTCGTCGAGCGAAAATCCCAGATTACGGGCCCGCCGCACGAAGCGCAAGGTATGCACCGCGCGTTCGTCGTAGCGGCGGTAGCCGCCTTCGGTACGCGGCGGCGCCGCCACCAGTCCGATCGATTCATAGTGGCGGATCATCTTGGCCGATACGCCCGAGGCCTGTGCCGCTTCGCCGATATTCATTTCTCGGCTCCTTGCGCAGTGCCGGACGTGCCCGCGGCGGCGGTGCCGGCCTGGGCATGCCAGCGGCGCAGCAGCAGCGCATTGCCGACCACGCTGACGCTGGAGAACGCCATCGCCGCGCCCGCCACCACCGGATTGAGCATGCCGGCCGCGGCCAGCGGGATCCCCACCACGTTATAGAAAAAGGCCCAGAACAGGTTCTGGCGGATCTTGCGCACGGTGCGGTGCGAGACCGCCAGCGCATCGGCCACCAGCGCCGGGTCGCCACGCATCAGCGTGATGCCGGCGGCGTGCATGGCGACGTCGGTGCCGGTCGACATGGCAATGCCGACATCGGCCGCGGCCAGCGCCGGCGCATCGTTGATGCCGTCGCCCACCATCGCCACCACCGCGCCATCGCGGCCCAGCGCCTGCACCCGCGCCGCCTTGTCTTCGGGCAGGACCTCGGCCTGCACGTCGTCCAGCCCTAGCGCCTGCGCCACGCGCGCCGCGGCGCCGGCGTTGTCGCCGGTCAGCATCACCGTGCGCACGCCGGCGGCGCGCAGCCTGGCGATCGCCGCCGGTGCGCCCGGCTTGATGGCATCGCCGAACGCAACCAGCCCGGCCACGCGCGGCGGCGTGGTCTGCACCAGCCACGACACGGTGCGGCCTTCCGACTGCAGCTGATCCGCGATCGCGGCCAGCGCGCCGGCCGGCGCGCCCAGCGACTCGCGCAGGCGCTCGCTGCCCAGTTGCAGGGCCTGGCCGTCGACCACGCCGGCAATGCCGCGGCCCGGCAGGGCCTGCACGCCGCTGGCCGGTGGCACGGCGATGCCGCGCGCCTGCGCCGCAGCCAGCACGGCCCGCGCCAGCGGATGCTCGCTGCCGGCCTGCAGCGCGGCCAGCTGCGCCAGCAACGCGCTGCCGTCGGCGTCGGCAGCATCTGCCGCATGCAGCGCCACCACTTCGGGCTTGCCGACCGTCAGCGTGCCGGTCTTGTCGAACGCCACCACCCCCACCCGGTGCGCCACTTCCAGCGCCTCGGCGTCCTTGATCAGGATGCCGGCGCGCGCGCCGGCGCCAGTGCCGGCCATGATCGCAGTGGGCGTGGCCAGCCCCAGCGCGCACGGGCAGGCGATCACCAGCACCGCCACGGCATTGAGCAGCGCCGCCTCCCAGTCGCCGGCAAAGAGGCCCCAGCCCAGCACGGTCACCAGCGCAATCGCCAGCACCACCGGCACGAACACCGCGCTGACCCGGTCGACCAGGCGCTGGATCGGCGCCTTGGCCGCCTGCGCGTGCTCGACCATGCGGATGATGCGTGCGAGCACGGTCTCGGCACCCACCGCCACGGTGCGCGCCACCAGCAGGCCTTCGAAATTGATGGCGCCGCCGGTGATGCGGTCGCCGGGCTGCTTCGGCACCGGCAGGCTTTCGCCGGTCAGCATCGATTCGTCGGCATGGCTGGTGCCTTCGACCACTTCGGCGTCCACCGGGATGCGCTCGCCGGGGCGCACCACGATTTCATCGCCGACGGTCACGACGGACAGCGGCACGCTCTGCTCGACGCCGCCGCGCCGCACCCGCGCGGTGTCGGGACGCAACGCCGCCAGCGCGCGGATGGCATCGGCGGTCTGGCGCTTGGCGCGCGTTTCCAGCCACTTGCCCAGGCGCACCAGCGTGATCACCACGGCCGCGCTCTCGAAGTACAGGTGCGGCATGGCATCGGCCGGCGTGCGCCACATCAGCCACAGCGACAACCCATAGGCGGCCGTGGTGCCCAGCGCCACCAGCAGGTCCATGTTGCCCGCGCCGGCGCGCACTGCCTTCCAGCCGGCCTTGTAGAAGCGCCAGCCGAACACGAACTGCACCGGCGTGGCCAGCAGCCACTGCACCCACGCCGGCAGCATCCAGTGCACGCCGAACCATTCCAGCACCATCGGCGCCACCAGCGGCAACGACAGCGCCGCCGAGATCGCCACCGGCCAGGGGCCATCCCAGAAGGCCGGGCGCGTAGCCTGCCCCGGCTGGCCGGGCCGGGCCCCGGCGCCCGCCTGCGCCGCATCCGCCACCGGCGTCGCGCCATAGCCGGCGCGCACGACCGCGCCCGCCAGCGCCACGGCATCGGCGGCGCCGCGCAGCAGCGTCACGCTGGCGCGCTCGGTCGCCAGGTTGACGGTGGCCTCGACCACGCCCGGCACGGCGCGCAGCGCCTTTTCGACCCGCGCCACGCACGAGGCGCAGGTCATGTCGGCGATATGCAGTGCGATCGTGTCGTGGGGCACGGCGTAGCCGGCGTCGGCCACGGCCCGCGCGGCGGCCGGCAGCACCGCGGCGGACGCCGCGCGCAGCGTGGCGGCCTCGGTGGCAAGGTTGACGGCCACGTCGCGCACCCCCGGCACCTTGGCCAGGGCCTTTTCGACGCGTCCCACACAGGAGGCGCAGGTCATGCCTTCGACCGGCAGCCGCCACTCCGGCATGGCTTCGGCGGGCGGGTTGCGGTCGGTGCGGACCGGTTGGGAAGCGAGCACAGCGCTGGAATCTGGCATGGTTCTGAGTCATCCACAGTGTCGATGTCAGCATCATGGACCTTACCATCATTGGAAGGTCAAGCCCTCCTGCAGATGCCGCCGGCACCACCTCAACACCACAAATTTCCCCTTGCGCTTCCCATCGTGGCAAGGTTCACACTGTGTCTGTCGCGGCCCGATGCCGCGTTTCCATCCCGTTCAGGAGCGTTCCAACATGATCCAGTTCCAGGTAGAAGGCATGACGTGCAACCACTGCGTCGGCGCCATCACGCGCGCGGTGCTCGCCGTCGACCCCGCCGCGCGCGTCAGCGCGGACGTGCCGGCCCAGGCCGTGCGCGTCGACAGCGGCGTCGACGCGCAGGCGTTGCGCGAGGCGATCGAGGAAGCCGGCTATCCGGTCAGGTCGGTGGCCTGAGCCGTCGCCTCGCCAGCAAAAAGGGCGCCCCCGGGCGCCCTTTTCTTCAGCCTGCCGTATGCCGCGCTCAGAAGCGGTAGCCCACGTTCAGGTACGTCACCACCGGATCGATCTTGATCTTGGTGTGCGACTGGATCGTCACCGGTCCCGCCTGGGTGGTAAACGACGCCCGGGTCGACAGCGGCACGTAGGACACCGACAGCCCGACGAACCAGTTGTCGTTGATGGCATAGTTGGCGCCGATATTGAAAACCGGATTCCACGACGGCTTGGCGCTGGCGGTCATGCGCGCGCCGGGCGCGAACTCGTGGTTGACGAAGTTCTGGTTGGTAATGGTTTCGTCGGTAAACCAGGTGTAGTTCACGCCGATGCCGACATAGGGTCGGAATTTGGTCTTGGCGTCGAAGAAGTGGTACTTGACCACCAGCGCCGGGCTCCACTGCTTGACCGAGCCGAGCTTGCCGTACTGGGCATAGTTGCCGGTGCCCTTGACATCATGCTTGGGCGGAATGCCCGCGACGATCTCGCCGGAAATGTTGTCGGTAAAGAAATGGGTGAAGGCCAGTCCCAGGGTGTCGGCGGACTCGATTTCCGCGCCGGTGTTCGGCCGGGTCATGCCAACCGGGCGGCCGCCGATGCTGTCCACGGTCAGCGGATCGGCGGAGCTGTTCGGCATCACGCGGAACCAGCCCATGCTGACGATATTGCTGCCCGCGGACTGCGCGTGTGCGGCTCCGGTCAGCGCCATCACGGCGCCCGCGGCCAGCATCTTCTTATAGGTCGATTTCATAATCCTCTTACTCCTCTTTCGGTAACTGCCGCGTGCATTATCCGGCGAGCCCGCGCGGGGTTGTTTCATCAATGACACGGATTCGTAGAGGCAGCCCCCTAAAGGAAGGGTTAACCATGAAAAAAAGAGGTGGCAGCGGCTCCCCGGACCACCGTCCGCAGCATCCACGCAACGGTTTATGCCACACGCCGGAAAAAACCCTCACATGGAAGCGGTTTTAGGCGCGAGGCGCGCAACAGCGGCCGCGCGCCTGGCCTGCGCGCAACCCGTCAGGGCGTGACGATGGCGAAGTTCGGCTCAGCCTTGTCCATCAGCCCCGCCCACGCCGCCAGCGCCTGCGGGTCGCCCTCGACGCGCGCGCGGCCGGCCTGGGTCTCGGCCTGCAGCGTGGTCTGGCCGCCCAGCACGCCCATCAGCACGGCGCGCGGCATGGTCAGCGTGGCCTGCGGCGCGGCATGCTGCGCGTCGGCCTTGTAGCGGAACACGCCGTTTTCGACGGTCAGCGCGAAACGCTTGCCGGTGTCCGGCTGTACCCAGTTCAGCGCCAGCGTCTTGCCGGCGGCGCGGTCGCCGTTCAGGCTGATCGCCAGGTAGTCCAGGAACATGGTGTCGGTCATCGCGCGCAGCACGTCCGGGCTGCCGGCCCGGCGGCCGGTCCGGGGCGGGCCGCTGCGCAGCTCGGCGGCGCCGCTCAGGTAGGCGTTGCGCCAGGTCGACGATTCCGCCTGGTAGCCGAGCTGCTCCAGCGCATCGGCCTCGAGCTGGCGCGCCGCCTGGTTGGACGGGTCGGCAAAGACCACGTGCTTGACCACCTCGGCCACCCAGCGATACTCGCCGCGCGCGTAGGCGTTGCGAGCCTGCTCCAGCACGCGCGCCGCGCCGCCCATGAATTCGACATAGCGCTTGCCCGCCTCTTCCGGAGGAAGCGGGTTCAGGTTGGCCGGGTTGGCGTCATACCAGCCCAGGTAGCGCTGATACACCGCCTTGGCGTTGTGGCTGACGGTGCCGTAGTAGTCGCGCAGGTGCCACTCGCTCGCAAGCGACGGCGGCAGCTTCACGCGCTCGGCAATCTCGGCCGGCACATAGCCCAGGTTGGCCAGCCGCAGCGACTGGTCGTGGATGTACTTGTAGCCGTCGCGCTGCTTGCCCAGGTAGGTGACGATTTCCTGGCGGCCCCAGGTCGGCCAGTGGTGCTGCGCGAACAGCACCTCGGTGCGGGCGCCGAAGCGGTCGATGGTCTCGTCCAGCGCGCGCCACCACTGGTTGGCGTCGCGCACCTGGGCGCCGCGGATGGTGTAGAGGTTGTGCAGGTTGTGGGTGGCGTCCTCGGCCGCGCACAAGGCCTTCCATTGGGGGAAGTACATCAGCATCTCGGCCGGGGCCTCGGTGCCCGGCGCCATCAGGAACTCGATCTGCACGCCGTCGATGGTGCGGGTCTCGCCGGTCTTGTGGATCAGGTCGGTCGGCGGGATCAGTGTCAGCGTGCCATGCGCGACGGCCTTGCCCAGGCCGGCATCGACCTGGCCGGTGGCCGAGCGCGGCAGGTTGATGCCATACATGTACTGCGCGCGCCGGCTCATGGCGGTGCCGGCGAAGACGTTCTCGCTGACCGCCTCCTCCATGAAACCTTCCGGCGCCAGCACCCTGACCCGTCCGGCCTTGACGTCGTCCTCGCTGATGACGCCCTTGACGCCGCCGAAGTGGTCGCCATGGCTGTGGGTGTAGATCACCGCCACCACCGGCTTCTTCGGCCGGTGCCGGAAGTAAAGCTCGAGGCCGGCGCGCGCGGTTTCCGTCGCGGTCAGCGGGTCGATCACGATCAGTCCGGACTCGCCTTCGATGATGGTCATGTTGGCGATATCGAAGCCGCGCACCTGGTAGATGCGGTCCGTGACCTGGAACAGGCCGTGGTGCAGGTTGAGCCGGGCCTGGCGCCAGAGGCTGGGATTGACCGTGGCCGGCGCGGTTTCCGGCTTGAGGAAATCGTAGGGGGCCAGCGCCCACACCACGTTGCCTTTGGCGTCGCGGATCTCGGTGGTGTCGAGCGTGCCGATAAAGCCGCGGCGCGCCGCGTCGAAGTCGCGCCGGTCCTGGAACGGCAGCTGTTGCAGCACCGCGGCGTTGGCGCGGGCGGTGGCATCGGTGGCGGGCTTGCCGGCGTCGGGCGCGGCGGTGGCGGCAGCGGCGCTCCCGGCAAGGCTGAAGGTGGCGGCGGCCAGCGCGGTGGCGGCGGCGGCAAAGGCGGTCGGATACGGCATCCTGGTCTCCTGGTTCATGCGCCGGGACGCTGTTGTGCGGCCGGCAACACTCACAAATTGTGCTGAACGTTCAGTACAATTCCAGAGTTTGCTGGCAGACCTCGTCTACTGTCAAATAGAGCCCTGCCGTCAAATAGAGCCCTGCCGCGGATCCCGCCTGCCGTCGTTGGCCGGGTCCCGCTCCACTTGCCGCCCCCGCCCATGCCTTCGATCCGCCAGTCCTCCGAGCTCGCCGCTCCCACCCCTTCCGCGCCGGTCGCCAAGAACCGCCGCGGGCTGGAAACCCGCGAACGGGTACTCGCGGTCACGCGCGGTCTGATCAGCGCGCACGGCTATGCCGAGGTAACGCTCGACCAGATTTCCGCCGAGGCCGGCGTGGCCAAGAGCAGCCTGCTCTGGCATTTCGGCAGCAAGGAGATGCTGCTGGCGGAGGCCGCCACCAGCCTGTTCCGACAGATCGGCGAAGCGCTGGGCGCCGAACCGCACCAGGGCAGGACCGCGGCACGCCGGCTCGAAAACAGCTTCGACCGGGTCGCCGACTACCTCACCGCCAATCCCGAAGCCAAGGGCGTGGTGCTGGCGCTGCTTTTCTCAGGCAGCGTGCCGGCCAGCGTGCGCGAGGAAATCCGCCGCAGCTGGGACAGCCACGTGCAAGACCTGGTGGCGGCGCTGTCGGCCCCCGGCCGACCGCTGCCTGCGTCGATGGCGCGCCTGATGATCGCCACCATCCACGGCTGCTACTGCCACTGGTATGCCAGCGACCGCAGCGAACCGATCGCCGCCTTCCTGGCGCCGGCGCGCGAACTGTTCGGCGACTGGCTGCGCGAGCGCGACCGCGAGCGTTGATCAGGCGCGGCTGGCGAGCACGCACGCGGCCAGGTCCCACAGCGCATAGCCCACGCTCTTGAACACCAGCGGGCTGCCGGTGCGCGCGCGGATCGCGTCGGCCTGCAGGATCGCACTCTCGAACGGCTGCACCTCTGCCCAGTCGATGCCGGCCTGCAGCAGGTCGCCGGCCTCGTCCTCGATGCCAAACAGGGTATCGGCCAGCAAACGGCCATGGTCCGCGGCGGCATGGCAAAGCGCCGGCGGCAGCTCGCACATGTCCGGCCGGAACGCACCAACCGCGGCGATGAAGTGATGGTCACGCCAGAGCCCGCTGTCCAGGTCCGGCAGCACCGGGCTGCGGCTGGACGTCACCGTGACCACCATCGACACGCGCGGCAACACCGCCGCGACCGATTCGGCCACCTGCGCTTCCGCCCCCAGCGTGCGTGCATGCGCGGCCAGTGCCTCGGCCTTGTGGCGCGTGCGCGAATGCAGCCACAGCCGGCGCACGCCCAGCCCGGCGACGAAGGCCTCCAGGTGCGTCAGCGCCTGCACCCCTGCGCCGACGATCAGCAGCTCGCCGTCCGGGCGCGCGGCAAAGCGCTGCGCCGCCAGCAGCGACACCGCCGCGGTGCGCCGCCCCGTCACGGTGGGACCGTCGAGCATGGCGATGCGCGCGCCGGTATGCGCGTCGGCCACCACCACTTCGCCGAGGATGCTGGGCAAGCCGCGCTGCGGGTTGCCGGGATGCACGGTGATGTTCTTGGTCATCACCAGCCCGCGGTTGCGCGCGGGCATCACCAGCAGCGTGCCCGCGCCCTGCTGCGCATCGCCGACCGGCAGCGCGATGCGCGGCGGCGCCATGGCGCTGCCGTCGCGCAGCTCGGCCAGCATGTCGGCGATGGCTTGCGCCAGTTCGGGATACGGCAGGCGCGCCGCGGTGGCGGCGGCATCGAGGGCAACGAGGGACATGCGCGGGCTCCTGCGGGATATAACGAAGCGCCATTATTGCCCACGGCCAGCGGCGTTGGCCGCGGCACCGGGTCCGAACACTTCGATACCGGTCTCAGCGCCTGGCCGCGGGCGCGCGCACCGAAGCGCCGCGCACTTCGATGCCGATGCGGTCCACCACCTTGCCGGCGGCATCGAGCAGCTCCACCTGGTGCCGGCCCGGCCAGGGCAGCCACGCCACCTCGCCGCCACGCCCGAGCGGCTTGCCGTCCATGCGCCAGCTGACCGCGCGCGCCGACTGGCCGGCCACGCCCTGCGCATGGAACCACACCCGCTGCGCGGCCGGCGGCATGTCGGGATCGAGCGCAAACACGGTGCCGTCGGCCGGCGTGGCGATCACGGGCGCGCCCGGGCGCGCGGCGGGCGCCGCCATGCTGACGTGCCGGACCGCGGTGCCTGCCAGGAACACTTCATCGCGCGCGGGCTCCAGCCCGTCGTCGAAGCGCAGCGCCACGCGCTCCACGCCGGCAGGCATGGCCGGCGCCTGGCTTGGTTGCGCGCGGTGCAGGACTTCCATCACGTCGTGCCACACCGGGGCCGCGCCCGACACCCCGGACACGTCGCGCATGCTGGCGCCGCTGGCGTTGCCGACCCACACGCCCACGGTGTAGTGCTGCGACCAGCCGATGCACCAGTTGTCGCGCATGTCCTTGCTGGTGCCGGTCTTGACCGCGGTCCAGAAGCGCGTGGTGAGCGGGCTGTCGAGGCCGAAGGTGCGGGCGCGGGCGTGGCGGTCGGACAGGATGTCGGCGATCAGGTAGCTGGCCCCGGGCTGCATCACGACCTTTGCCGGCACGGCCGGCGCGCCTTGCCGCAAGCGCGGCGGCGCGTAGCTGCCGCCATTGGCGAGCGCGCGGTAGGCATTGGTCAGCGCCAGCAGCGACACATCGGCGCTGCCCAGCGCCAGGCTGTAGCCGTAGTAGTCGCCCGCCTCGGTCAGCGGCAGCCCCAGCGCCACCAGGCGCTTGTGGAAGCGGTGCGGGGTCACCATCACCAGCGTGCGCACCGCCGGCACGTTCAGCGATGCCGCCAGCGACGCGCGCAGGCTGACCCAGCCGGCATAGCGGTGGTCGTAGTTCTGCGGCACGTAGAGCCCGCCGCCGACCGGCAGGTTCACCGGCCGGTCATCGAGCAGCGAGGCCGCGGTCAGCCGCTTCTCTTCGAGCGCCTGCTCGTACAGGAACGGCTTGAGCGTCGATCCCGCCTGGCGCAGCGCCGCCGCGTGGTCCACCTGTGCGGCGCCGGACAGCGTGCCGGACGAGCCCACGTAGGCCAGCACGTCGCCGCTGGCGTTGTCGATCACCACCACCGCGCCGTCCTCGACATTGCGTCCGGCCAGTTCGCGCAGGTGGCGGTCCAGGCTGGCCACGGCAGCGCGCTGCAGGCGGGCGTCGAGCGTCGACGCGATGCGCGCCGGCATGGCGGCGCCGGCCGGCAGCTGGGCGCGCGTCTCGCCGACCAGGTGCCGCGACAGGTGCGGCGCCAGCTGCCGGAACCCCGCCGACGGCGCGGCCGCCGCGGCGCGCTGCGCCACCGGGCCGGTGCGCAGCAGCGCCAGTTGCGCAAAGCCTTCCAGGCCGTCGCACTCGCGCGGCAGGCGCATCTCGCGCAGGATGCCGCAGGCGCGGCTGGCCACCTGCGCGGCGCGCGCATTGGGCGCGCGCACCAGCGCCACCGCCAGCGCCGATTCGCGCGCATCGAGCCCCTCGGGGAATTTGCCGAACAGCACCTGCGACATCGCCGACAGGCCCACCAGTTCGCCGCGGAACGGCACCAGGTTCAGGTAAGCCTCGAGGATCTGGTCCTTGCTCCAGCTGCGTTCCAGCACCGCGGCACCGGCGGCCTGCCCCAGCTTCTGCGTCAGGCTGCGCCCCTGCCCCGGCGCGCCGGGCCGGCGCAGGTCCTCGTCGAGCAGTCCGGCCAGCTGCATCGTCAGCGTGGAAGCCCCGCGCGTGCGCGTGTTCCACAGGTTGGCCCAGGCCGCAGCGGCCACGCCGTGCCAGTCGACGCCGCTGTGCGCATAGAAGCGCCGGTCCTCCGACAGCACGATGGCCGTGCGCAGCGCGGGCGAGGTCTCGGCCAGCGCCACCCAGTCGCCGCGGCGGGCGCCGAAGTCGTCGCGCACACGGCCCACCGGCTCGCCGTCGCGGTCCAGCACCACCACGTCGGCGCTGCGCCAGTCGGCGCGCACCTGCGCGAAGGTGGGCAAGGCCGCGGCCAGCGCCGGCCAGGCCAGCGCCGTCGCCATCGCAACCAGGGCCAGGCGCCGCGTCATGGCTGCGTGCGTCCCGACACCAGCCCGGCCACCAGCAGCACCTGCGCCGCGGCGTAGGCCCACCAGATGCCGAGCTGGAACGATTCGAACGGCACCAAAAAGCGCGCGATGCCGATCATCAGGTCCGACGCGGCAAAGCACAGCGCGCCCAGCGCCGCCAGCGGCGTGGGCAGGCGCGCCACCAGCGCGCTGCACACCATGGCGGCCAGCACGCCCACGTACAGTGTCACCGGCACCGCGAGCGTGCCGAGGTTGGGCCAGAAGCGGCCCAGCATGGTGCCCGCCACGCCGAGCATGGCACCGCAGGCAATCAGCCGGTGCGGGCGGGTGTCGCCCGCCAGCGGCACCAGCAGGCGCAGGTAGGCCAGGTGCGCCAGCAGGAAGGCGCCGAGCCCGCCGACGAACGAAAACGACAGCGTCGGCACCGCCAGCAGGAAATCGCCCAGCGCCGAGCACAGCAGCGCCGTGACCAGCCAGCGGCGCTCGCCGGGCACGCGATGGAACCACGCGGCGCGCGCCAGCAGCACCGCCATCGCCGTCTTCCATGCCGGCTGCATGGCGATATGCCCGGTCAGCGGCGCGCCGTCGGGCAGGTCCAGCGCCACCTGCACCAGCAGCGCACCGTAGATGAGGCCGGCCATTGCGCCCGCGAGCCACCACTCGCGCACGCGCGCCGGCATCATCGCGGAAAGCCAGCTCATGGGCGCGCCCCGACCGCCAGCCGCGCATTGGGCGCCACGCCGAACACGTCGGGCGCGTACATCGCTTCGACCCGCGTTGGCGGCAGCGCGAAGTCGCCGGCGTTGTTCAGCCGCACCGTGTATTCGACCGAGACCTTGCCCTTGGGCAAGTAGCCGAAGTACTCGCGGTAGGCCTGCGGCGTGCGTTCGACATAGGCCGGCCAGGCCGCGCCCTGGCGCCGCTCGCCGCGCGTGGCGATGGCCGAGTCGCGGCCCAGGCCGCTGCCGAGGATGGTGGCGCCGGCGGGTACCGGATCGCTGACCACCACCCAGGTCATGTCGGCCTGCGCATCGATCTCCAGCTTGACGCGATAGACGTCACCGCGCGACCACTTGCCCGGCACCGCCTGCTCCTGCGCCGTCACGGTGCGCTGGATGCGGTAGCCCGCGGCCAGCGGCGCGGTCACCGGCACCGCCGCCATGGCGCGCACCGTGGCCCACGGCTGGCCGGCGCCGGCCTGTTCCACCTGCAGCGTGCCGCCCTCGGCACCAGCCGGCCACGGCAGCTCGACGCTGCCCTGCGCCACGCCGTCGCTGCGCTGTGCGCGCGCCCAATCGAAACTGCGCGCGGCGTCGCCGGCATGGCTGATGCTGGCGCGCGTGGTGCCGGCCACCGGCGTCTTCTCGAACGCCTGCGCAAAGCGCGTCACCGCCAGCATGCCCCAGGCATTGGCGGTGGTGGTGCCCCAGGCGCCATGCACCTGGCGTCCCAGCAGCCCGGTGGCCAGTTGCGGCGCATCGTCCTTCCAGCCCGGCAGTTCCGACGCCAGCGCCAGCAGGCGCGCGGCGTTGACGTCGCCGCCGGCCATCATCCACCACCAGTTGTCGTTGCGCTCGGTGGAGAACGCCAGGCGCGTGCCCTGCACCGTCAGGCGCGAGCGCAGCAGCTGCTGCGCCTCGGCCAGGCGCTGTTCGCGCTGCGGGATGTCCTGCACGCGCGTCAGCAGCAGGGTCCAGTCCAGCAGCGCGGAGGTCGGCCATTGCGCCGGCAGGATCTGGATCGATCCGAGCATGCGCGCCTGCGCGTGGCCGGTGCGCGACAGCGCCTCGAGCGCGGCCAGCTTGCGCACCTCGAGGTACTGCGTGCCGCCTGCCGGCGACCAGCTGTCGCGGCGGATGCGGCCCTCGACGAAGTCGGCCAGGCCGCGCTCCATCTGCGCGCGCTGCGCGTCGGGAATGCGCAGCGCCTGCCCGGCGCGCGCGGCCTCGTCGGTCACCGCCAGCAGGTAGGCGGTCAGCACTTCGCTGCCGTGGTCGCTGTCGCTGTTCAGCGGGAAGTACGAGGCCAGGCCGTTGGCATCGAGGTAGGACGGCAGCTGCGCCATCAGCGCCTCCCAGGCGGCGCCGTCGTTCAGGCCGATGGCTTTCGAGGCGCGCTGCTCCAGGCAGGTGAACGGGTAGTTGCGGAACCACTCGCGCACCCCCGGCATGCCGCCTGCCAGCGACGACTGGAAGTTGACCTGCACCCCGCCGCGCACCTTGCCGGCCGGGTCGGCCAGCGCGCCCGGCGGCGCCTTGACCGGGATCGACAGCGACGGCGCCACCTGTGCCAGCGTGGCCTGCTGCACCGTGACCGGCACCGCCGGCACGATCTGCTGCGATACCTTGATGCGGTCGGAAGCGCCTCCGGCGCCTTGCTCGCTGGCCTGCACCTCCCACATCACGGTGCCGCTGCGCGCGTAGGCCAGCAGCCAGGGCGCGGTCACGTCCCAGCCGATCTCGCGCGCTTCGCCCGCGGGAATCTGCACGGTCTGCGCGGGCAGGCCGGCTTCATTGCCGAGCAGCGTGCCGCGCGCGCTGGCCTGCACCGTCATCGCACGCCTGGTGGTATTGCGCAGCGTAAACATGGCGCGGTAGCGGTCGTCCTCGCGCACCAGCGGCGGCAGGCCTGAGATCACCTGCAGGTCCTGCGTGGCGGCAATGGTGGCGCTGCCGGTGCCGAAGCGGCCCAGGCCCAGGTCCGCCACCGCGACGATGCGGAAGCTGGTGAGCGAATCGTTGAGCGGCACCTCGACGCTGGCCCGGCCCTCGGCATCGAGCTGCACGCGCGGGTTCCACACCAGCAGCGTGTCGAACAGCTCGCGCGTGGGGCTCTTGCCGCCGCCGCCGCCCGCCGGCACCGCCTTGCGCCCATAGTGGCGGCGCCCGATGATTTCCATCTGCGCGGTCGAGGTTTCCACGCCGTAGCCGCGCCGCTGCAGCATCGCGTCGAGCAGGTCCCAGCTGGTGTTGGGCATCAGTTCCAGCAGCGCCTGGTCCACCGCGGCCAGCGCGACTTCGCCGTTGGCGGCGGGCTTGCCGTCGGGCAGCCTGACCTGGATCGCCACGCGCGCCTTGCCGCGCACCGGGTAGCTGGTCTTGTCCGGGGTCACCGCGACGTCGAGCCGGTGGCCGGCATTGCCGACGCGGATCTCGGCCAGCCCCAGCCGGAAGGCCGGCTTGGACAGGTCGACCAGCGCGGTCGGCGCCGCATACTCGCGCCCTTCGCTGCGGAACGCGCGCCACCACTCGCCCGGCTGGCGCCAGCCCCAGCTGAAGAACGAATACCACGGCACCTCGTGCAGGCGCCCGCGCAAGGCCAGCACCGACACGTAGACATTGGGCCCCCACTCCGGCTTGACCTGCACGCGCACGGTCGGATCGCTGCCGTGCAGTTCCACCACCTCGGTCTGGTAGATGCCTTCGCGCTCCACCGCCACCAGCGCGGTGGCGTGGCGGAACGGCATGCGCACCTGGAACACCGCGGTGTCGCCCGGCGCGTAGGACTTCTTCTCTGGCAGCAGGTCGATGCGGTCATGGTTCTCGCCGCCGAACCAGAGCTCGCCCTGGCGCGTGACCCACACCGTGGTGGCGGCCTGCGCGGTGCGGCCATCCTTGTCGCGCGCGTTCGCCACCAGTTCGATCTGGCCGGCCTGCTCCAGCGTCACCTCGCAGCGCGCGCGCCCCTGCGCATCGGTGCGGGTTTCGCACACGGTGCCGAGGTCGCGCGTCTCGGTGCGGTTGTCATAGCGGTAGAAGCCGCCCACCACGCGCTTGCGCGCCGAGGTGGTGATGCGGGCGCGCGCGTTGATCTTGACCGGCGCGTCCGCCACCGGCTTGCCGTTGACGTCCAGCACCACGCCATGCACCGCCAGCTTCTGCTTCACCGACACCCAAGCCTCGGTGCGGATGCCGGCCACCACTGTCGCCGGCCATACCGGCACGCTCTGGCGCAGCGTCTGGATCTCGCCGTTGGGATCGGCAAAGCCAGCCTCGAGCACCAGGTCGCGCGGCGCGTCGGTCTTGGGCAGCTTGCGCAGCGTCACGCTGCCATTGCCGTTCTTGTCCAGCGTCAGCGGCAGCTTGTCGGCGACCAGCTGCTGCCCGTCGGCACTGGCATCGCCTTGCTGGTCTTCGTCCATCTCCTCGTCGCCGCCGCTCTCGCGCTGCGCGCGCGGCGGCGTGAACGAGAACTCGTCGTAGCCGGGGAAGCTCACGTATTTGTCGCGCAGCAGCGCGGACACGCGCACCGGCAGCCCGGCCGCGCCGCCGCCGGACAGATAGTGGATCTCGACCCCGACCGGCAGTTCGGCCGGCGCCACCACCGGGCCGGCCTTGCCCGCTACCTGGAGCGTGCCGGCCAGCACCGGCAGGCGGAAGGCCTCGACCCGGAAGCTGCCGCTGGTGTAGCTGCGGGCGCCGCCGTCGTCGTGCGCGCCCTCGGCCTTCTGCGTCTCCAGCTCGACCGTATAGACCCCGAGCTTGGCCGCCGCGGGCACCTGGAAGGTGCTTTCCGCGCTGCGTCCGCCGGTCGCGGTCTGGCGCCATTGCAGCGGCAGCTCGTAGCTCTGGCCGCTGCCTTCATGGCGGATGGTCACGCGCGTGGGCAGCGGACGGCTCGCCGGCGGCAAGGCAAAGCCCTGCGCGGTCTCGGCGCGGATCAGGTGCTTCATCGACACGGTTTCGCCGGCGCGCAGCAGGGTGCGGTCGAAGATGGTGTGGGCGCGCACGGTGGGCGTGGCGCTGGTGTCGGTCGGCACGTTGAAGCGCCAGCTCTCGATGCCGCGGTTCCAGTCCGACATCACGAAGGCCATGTCGGCCTTGCCGCGTGCCTGCTGGTGCGTCGCGGCGATGCGGGCGGAAACGAAGTAGCCAGACAGCCCGTTCTGGTCGCAGGCGCTCTCCGGCGCCGCGGCGAGCCTGGCAAAGCGCGCCACGCCGCCGGCATCGGTACGGCCTTCACCCAGCAGGCGCCCGCTGCAGTCGCGCACCGCCACCGCGGCGTCGCGCACCGGCTTGCCGTCATCCAGCGCGGTGACCCAGGCCACCCCGCTGCGGCTGCCGTCATCCTCGTTGCCGGTACTGCGGCCCAGCTTGAAATGCACGCCCAGATTGGTGACCAGCGCCGCGGTGCGCACGTACATCGGCGCGCGCTTGCCCAGCAGCGCCTCGCCCAGCATCGGCGAGGCGATCTCGACCACATGGAAGCCGGGCTCCGGCAACGGGATGCCGACCACCTCGAACGGCCGCGGTGCATCGCCCGACGGCTTCGGCACCGCCAGCTTCTGCACGCCGGAGGCCCGCTCGAGCAGCGACACCGAGCGGGTTTCGATCGACACCGCGTTGCGCGGATTGTTGACGCGGTACGGCGAGCGGCCCGCCAGCACGGCGTCGAGCTCGCCGCGCGTATAGCTGGCCTCGTGCAGGCGGCGCACCAGGCCCAGCCACTGCATCACGGCGGCGTCGTCGTCGACGCGCAGCTTCATTACGGTACCAGCCCGGGCCTGCACGCCGCGCACGGCAAGGTCAGCTTCGACATTGCGCAGCGTCACCGGCAGCAGCGGCGGGTAGTCCTGCGCCGACTTGCCGCGCGGCAGCTCGCCGAAGCGCTCCACCACGCCGAACGGCGCCGCGGCAAACTTGGCCAGCGGCGGCATCGAGGCCGTGGCCACCTTGAGCGGGAACAGGTCCGCATTGGCCAGCGCGCGGCCGCTGTCGTCCTGCAGCTTGCGCGGCACCTCGATGGTGAACTGCGCCTTCTCGGCGAACGGCGCGGCAAAGGTGAGCGCGCTGACGCTGGCGTCTGGCGCCAGGTCGGGGTCGAACTGCGGCGCGCGCGGACCGGACGGGGTCTTCAGCACCACACTCTCGGCCAGCTTGCGCGGCACCGGCGCGGAGAAGGTCACCGACATCGGCCGCAGCGGCGTGCAAGGTGACTGCGCGTGTTCGCGCTCGCAGCTGAAGCTGGCGGTAAACGGCTCGCGCACGGTGTAGTCGAAGCGGCGTTCCTCGCGCGTGGCAACGCCCGACGGCGTGGCAATGCCCGCGCCCAGCACCAGCTGCACCCGCGCCGCGGCCGGCAGCCGCTGCTGGCAAGCGAGCAGGTGCACCGCATCGGGCACCGGCTTGGCCAGGCGATCCCAGCGGATGGCCTCGAGCACGGCCTCGCGCTCCTTGCCGGACAGCAGCCGCACCGGAATGCGCTCGCCCAGCCCCTGCGCCTGGCACCAGGCGTGCTCGCGCACCGAGGCCGCGGTGGCGGCGCCGTTGAAGCGCAGGGCGAAGACCTGGTCTTCCTCGATCTCGCCGCCAGAAGGCCGGCTCGAGACCACGGTCGGGCCGCCGGTCTCGAAGCGGTATTCGGCCTTGCCGGCATAGGCATTGCCGGCCTCGCTGCGCAGGCCGGCGCGCATGCGCACGGTGCAGCGCACCCCTGGCGGCAGGTCGCTGGCGAAGTCGTAAACCCAGTTTTTGGCGTCGATCCAGCGGGCCTGGCCGCTGGTGCTGGCGCCGGTACAGGAAACCGCCGCGGGTGCCGTGGCCTGGACATCGCCCATCGGCACCATGGCTTCGTCGAAGCGGATCGCCACCTGGCGCACCTGCCCCACCGTGCCTTCCGGCGAGAACCGGCTCACCTGCGCGGCCAGCGCGCCGCCGGCCAGGCTGGTCAGCGCGGCCACCAGGGCCACCGCCGCGGATGCCCGCGCCAGGTGCGATTGCCGTAGCGAACTGCCAAGACCCCGATCGGCTCGGGCGACGATTCCCTTCATCCTGCCATCCTCCGTTCCCGCCACGTTTGCGGCACCCGGCGAGGGTGACACGCACGCCACAAGAGCGCAAGGCCGCCGCGCACCGGCCAGCGTTTCAACGCAGGTGCGACAGCGGCAGCGGCCCCTCGCACTTGATCGCGGTCAGCACGATGTTCGAACGCACGCTCTCCACGCCGGGCACGCGCATCAGCCGCTTCATGGTGAATTCGGCCAGCGTGGGCAGGTCCGGCACCACCACGCGGATGAGGTAGTCGGCCTCGCCGGCGACGGAATAGCACTCCTGCACCTCTTCCAGCAGCAGGATCTCTTCGCGGAAGCGCTCGATGATGGTATCGCCGTGATGCGCCAGCTTGACGCTGACAAAGACCACCACGCCCAAACCAAGCGCCTGCGACGACAGGGTGACGCGGTACCCGGTGATGACCCCGTCGGCTTCCAGCCGCGCCAGCCGGCGCCCAACCTGGCTGGGCGACAGGTGCACGCGCTCGGCCAGCTGCTGGTGCGTGGTGCGGCCGTCGGCCTGCAGCGCGCTCAGCAGGGCGAGGTCATACGCATCGAGGGAAACACTATGGGCCGCCATACACAAATCCCGCATATCTCAATCCATGAATGCGCATTATATGCATGATCCATCGAAATCGAGCGGACTATGCGGACAGTTTGCGGCTTCCGGCGCCTAAACTACGCAGTAAATCCGCATCCATGCTGGCGCCTATGCAGCCAGCGCGCATTCCAGGAGACACCAGCACTATGTCCATCGCCATGGCCAGCGAAGCCCCCGGCGCCTTCCAGGGCACCCTGACCGACAAACTCAAGGAACAGTTCGACGCCGGCCTGCTGTCGGGCCAGGAACTGCGCCCGGACTTCACCATCGCCCAGCCGGTGCACCGCTACACCAGCATCGACCACGCCATCTGGCGCAAGCTGTACGAGCGCCAGGCCGAGATGCTGCGCGGCCGCGTCAGCGACGAATTCCTGCAGGGTCTGGCCACGCTGGGCATGGAAAAGGACCGCGTGCCGGATTTCGACCAGCTCAACGAAACCCTGATGCGCGCCACCGGCTGGCAGGTCGTGGCCGTGCCCGGGCTGGTGCCCGACGAGGTCTTCTTCGACCACCTGGCCAACCGCCGCTTCCCGGCCAGCTGGTGGATGCGCAAGCCCGAGCAGCTCGACTACCTGCAGGAGCCCGACTGCTTCCACGATGTGTTCGGCCATGTGCCGCTGCTGATCAACCCGGTCTTTGCCGACTATATGGAGGCCTACGGCAAGGGCGGCCTGAAGGCGGCCGGCCTGGGCGCGCTCGACATGCTGTCGCGCCTGTACTGGTACACGGTCGAGTTTGGCCTGATCCGCACGGAGCAGGGACTGCGCATCTACGGCGCCGGCATCGTCTCCAGCCAGGGCGAGTCGATCTACAGCCTGGACTCGGCCAGCCCGAACCGGATCGGCTTCGATGTGCGCCGCATCATGCGCACGCGCTACCGCATCGACACCTTCCAGAAGACCTACTTCGTGATCGACAGCTTCGAGCAGTTGTTCGACGCCACGCGCCCGGATTTCGCGCCGCTGTACGAAGCCCTGCGCGCGCAGCCGACGCTGGGCGCGGGCGACATCGCCGAGGGCGACCTCGTGCTCAACGCCGGCACCCGTGAAGGCTGGGCCGATACCGAAGACATCTGATCCGGCGCGCGCGCGCAAACCCCGGGGCGGCCTGCCACACCGCTGCCCCGCCCTGCCCCATTCCCCGCTTTGTGAAACAATGCCGGCATGCCCGCCGCCCAGGCGCGGGCGGGCCGGCTGTCCGCATGGTGCGCATCCGCCGCACTGCGCGGCCTTCGTTTTTTCCCAGAACCAGATCGAGCCCACCATGACCCCTCTGTCCCCGCAAGCCCGTGCCACGCTGCTCGCCGACCTGCCCGGCTGGACCACCGTCGCCGACCGCGATGCGATCTTCAAGCGCTTTACCTTCCACGACTTCAACGCCGCCTTCGGCTTCATGACGCGCGTGGCAATCCAGGCCGAGAAGGCCGACCACCACCCGGAATGGTTCAACGTCTACAACCGGGTCGACATCACGCTGTCCACGCACGACGCCAACGGCCTGACCCAGCGCGACATCGACCTGGCCCACTTCATCGAGCGCGCCGCCGACGCGGTGACCAACTGATGGCGCGGCCGCCCTGGCGGGCGGCTGTAGGCTAACCGTAAGGAAGCGCGGGGCGGCGCCTAGTACAATCTGCGGCAGGCCCGCACCGCCGTGTGTGCCATGGGGCCTTTTCCTGCCTGCCATGCCCAACGTCCTTCCCGAGCTGCCGCCATGCGTATCCTGCTGATCGAGGACGACCGCCAGATTGCCAGCGGCGTCGAAGCCGGCCTGTCCCGCGCCGGCCACCAGGTACGCGTCGTCCACGACGGCGTCTATGCCACCGAACACCTGCTGCGCGAGCAGCACGACCTGGTCATCCTCGACCTGGGCCTGCCCGGTATCGACGGCATGACGCTGCTGGCGCGCTACCGCGCCCGCAACCGCACCACCCCGGTCATTATCCTGACCGCGCGCGACGAGCTCGAAGACAAGCTTTCCGGCCTGAACGCGGGCGCCGACGACTACCTGATCAAACCCTTCGCGCTGCCGGAACTGGAAGCGCGCGTGCGCGTGCTGCTGCGCCGCAGCCAGCATGGCGAGGCCGCGCCCGAGCGCGACGTGCGCCTGGGCCGGCTGCGGCTGTCCGGCAACGATCGCCGCATGTTTATCGACGCGCGCCCGCTGGAGCTGTCGCCGCGCGAGTTCGCGGTGCTGGAGCTGCTGCTGCAACGCCAGGGCCGCGTGGTCAGCAAGGCCCAGCTGCAGGACCACCTGGCCACCTTTGCCCACCCCGCCGGCGAAGGCGGCGATACCGTCGGCGACACCGCGATCGAGGTCTACGTGCACCGCGTGCGCAAGAAGCTCGAGGACAGCGACGTCGAGATCGTGACCGTGCGCGGTTTCGGCTACCTGCTGCAGATCCGCGCCGGACAATGAAAGCGCTCCTGCCGCTTGCGCCGCCCGGCGCACGCTGATCCCCGGCGCTGTCCCAGGCCCAACCGGCAATGTGGCCCCGCTCCCGCACCTCCTCTCGAGTCTCCTGGCGCACCGCCTCGCGCATTGCAACGCGCAATGTGCCTCCCGCTTCCGCTGCGGCTGACACCGGCGGCGCCGCGCCCGCATCGCCGCGCCAGGCCGCCCGCCCCGGCTCCAACATCAGCCTGCGCGTGCACCTGCTGCGCGCACTGGCCACGCCGCTGTTCGCGCTGGTGCTGACCAGCGGCTCGCTGTCTTACTGGCTGGCGGCGCACTACACCACGCAGGTGTTCGACCGCGCGCTGTACGGGGTGGCCAACAATATCGCCCAGCAGATCCGCATCGCCGGCCCGCGGCTGGAACAGGACATCCCGATGATCGCGCAGACGCTGGTCGAGGCCGAGGGCACCGACCGCATCTACTGGCGCATCCACGGTCCCGACGGGTTGATCGGCGGCATGGATACCTGGCTGGGGTACGGCACCGGCCAGACCACGCTGCACGACGCGCGGCTGTTCTACGCCTGGTTCAGCGGACGCCAGGTGCGCGCGGTACGGCTGCCGGTGATGCTGCCCAGCGCCGCAGTCGACGAGCTTGGCACCAGCGAGGCCGGCAAGCCCGCGCGCGGGCCCATCGTGGTGGAAGTGGCGGAACTGCTGGACCGGCGCGAGACCGCCGCCAACGAGATCCTGCTGTCGGTGTCGGTGCCGCTGATCCTGCTGCTGCTGGTCGGCAGCCTGATCCTGTCGCACGTGCTCAAGGAAGAACTGGTGCCGCTGCAGATCCTGGCCGACAAGCTCAACCGCCAGACCGCGCGCTCGCTGGCGGCGCTGGACGAAACCCAGGTCCCGGCCGAGGTGGCGCCGCTGATCCGCGGCCTGAACGCGCTGCTGGCGCGGCTGCGCGACGCGCTCGACGCGCAGCGCAAGTTCATTGCCGATGCCGCGCACCAGCTGCGCACGCCGCTGACCGCGGTCAAGCTGCATGCCGACCGGGCGCAGACCGCCGATTCGCTGGAAGTGGCCCGCCATGCGCTGCGCGAGGTGCAGACCGCAGCCGACCGCGCGGTGCGGCTGTCCAACCAGCTGCTGTCGCTGGCGCGGGCCGAGCCGGGGCTGTCGCTGGAACGGCTGGGGCCGGTGGAACACTTCGACCTGGCCGAGCTGGCCTTTGAAATCGGCGCCGAATGGGTGCCGCAGGCGCTGGCGCGCCGCATCGACCTGGGCTTCGAGATCCTGCCCGGCCCCACCTTCACCGGCAGCGCGCCGGCGGTGGTGCGCGGCAACCGGCTGCTGATGCGCGAGGCGCTGTCCAACCTGATCGACAATGCGGTGAAATACGTGCCGTCGGGCGGGCGCATCACGGTGCGCGCCGGCGGCGAGGCCATGGGCCACCGCGGCATGGCGGTGGTGATGGTGGAAGACAACGGCCCCGGCATCCCGCCGCAGCGGCGCGAGGAGGTGTTCAAGCGCTTCTTCCGCGGCGACCGCGCCCCCGAGCCCGGCGGCGGCCGCGCCGACCAGGCGGGCGGCGCCGGCCTGGGGCTGGCCATCGTGCATGAGATCGTGACCCTGCACCACGGCAGCATCCGCATCGAGGACGTGCCGCCAGCGCCAGGCGCTGCGACACAACCTTCCGTCACGGACAGCACGCCCGAGCGGCGCGCGGTGATGCGCTTCGTGATCCGGATCCCGTGCGAGCCGGCAGGGTCGGTGGCCTGAACCCCTGGCTGCGCGGGTAGCGGCCTTATTTGGCTTTCTTTTTCTTTTCCTTCGGCGCCAGCATGGTGCCGCGGCATTGCGGGCTGCCGCAGCGGCATTCGAATTCCTTCTTCAGCTTGGCGGTATAGCGCGCGTCGATCACCAGGCCGTAGTCATAGAACAGCTCCTCGCCCTGGGCAATGTCGCGCAGCGCGTGGATGAAGACGCGGCCCTTCTTTTCGCGCGCCTCGCAGTTGGGCTCGCAGGCGTGGTTGATCCAGCGCGCGCGGTTGCCGCCGTACTTGGCGTCGATGACGCTGCCGTCGTCCAGGCTGAAGTAGAAGGTGTGGTTGGGATCGCTGGGATCGTGCGGATGGCGCTCCAGCGCCTTCTTCCACGAGATGTGCTCGCCCTTGTATTCGATCACGCGCTCGCCCTCGGCAATCGGGGCGATGGCATAGACGCCCTTGCCGTGCACGCCTGACTGGCGCACCTCGATCCGGTCGCTCGCCGTTTTCTTGCTGCCCTCGCCCGCTGCCTTGCGCTTTGCCTTGTCCGCCATTTGCCTTTCCGTGCTTTCGCCTGTTGTGCCTGGGTGGTGGCCGGTGCCGGCCGCCCGGCGCGATCGGGGATGATACCGGGGCGACCGCGACACGTATACGTGGCAACGCTGACGTGCGTGGCTGCAGCCGGCACGAACGACGTATACATCCCCTCCCCGCCGTGTCGCGCACCCGGTATACGCCGCGCCCGTTTACCACCCCGCATGTGGATAACCCCGCCCCGATCTGTGGACAAGCACGCGGATTGGGTGTGGGCTGCCTGGGGCTGGCATGGGGACGCCTCGGGCATAAGTCGGAGGGGGTTCGGCCCACCCCTCATCCATTGGGCGGAGTCTTCCACTTCGGCCAACATTCGATGAGACCACTTCTCGTTTACGTAAACCCTTGAAGGCAAAGATGTTTACGGGGTTTTCCACAGCGGCTGCGGGTGTTTACCTACTACTACTATCTGTATACATGAAAGAAAAAGGTAAACCGAAAGAACGATCCCAGGCCCGCGGCATCGTTCGAAAGGCGACAGGCGTAAACGGCGGGTTTGCGAGAGACTTTCTGTTTGCCCGTTCGGGCGCCGCGTATACCGCCGATGCCGTATACCGGGCAGCGGGACCGCTATCGCGGTATACGCGGATGCCGGCGGATCTCGGTTCGGTGGGATCGAGGGTCCATGCATGCGCCGAATAACGCCGGGCAAGGCCGGCGGAAACTTGCTTCTGGGCATGCACCATAGTGCAGTTGGATGCGTTGCAGCCCGTATAGCGCCTCCTGCCCGTTCAGGAGCTCGAGGGTGCCCAGACCCTCGGAACGGATCTCCGGGCTGTCAGCGGCCTTCTGAAGGCGCCTGGCATGCGGGTATACCGTGCTACACCGATCGCGGCAGCCAGGTTCCGTGAGGTACGGGATTTGCCGCGCATTTGCCGTTTGCGCCGCTATCCCGCCGACGGCGGACCCCCTTCCAGCGAGTGCGATTTGCCTCCAGCCCCGTACTGGCGCGGCCTTGCGGAAACTGCCAGGTAACAATCTGTTCCCGGTGCGCCTTGTCCGACACGGTATCATGTGGCCCGCGGCGTCTTTGCCGGAGCGGTGCCAGCCTGGCCGCCCGGCCGCGGACGCCTGTGTTTTATCAACTCGATACGGAGTGAAGCATGACGAAAACCGAACTGATCGACGCTATCGCAGCCGGGGTGGACGGTCTGACCAAGGCCAAGGCGGAACAGGCACTGAACGTGACCCTGTCGGCCATCATGGACGCTGTGGCCAAGGGTGACACGCTGAGCCTCATCGGCTTTGGCACGTTCAGCAAGGGCGAGCGTGGCGAGCGCATGGCGCGCAACCCGCGTACCGGTGAAGAAATCAAGGTCGAAGCCGCCAAGACCGTGAAGTTCAAGGCGGGCCAGAAGTTCAAGGACGCTGTCAACCAGTGATCCCGACGGGCTGCACTGCAGAGCCCGGCATTGCCTGACCCCGCCATGCCGCCGCCCCGGTGCCCGAGGGCGCAGGCGCGCGCCAGGCGGGGGACGTTATCCACAGTCGTGACCTGAATATCCTGCAGTATCCGCCGCATCGCCCGCTCCGCGCCTGGGCGATCGCGCGCCAAGTCTTCCAACAGGCGTCCAGCCTTGGCCAGAACTCGCCATGCCGGGCGCCGTGCCATGTGGGGCCAACATGTTTGCCCGTCCGCAGCGCCGCAGATCTCCACAGCGTTATGCACAACGCTTTCCACAGCCGATTCCACAGCGTTCTCCACAGGCGCGTGCGCCGCTGCGCGCCGCCGGCGCGGCCGCGCTGCTGGCGCTGCTGAGCGCCTGCACCACCGTTATCGAACCGGCCCGGCCGCAAGCGCGGGCGCTGCCGGACACCGAGCGGCCGGTGACGAGCCCGGGCGCCACGCCGCGCGAGCGCATCGTCGAGATCGCCACCAAGGAATGGGCCCGCTGGGGCGGACAGGTGGTGCGGCTGGGCCGCGACGACACCTCTTGCGTGACCTACAGTCCGGTGCCGGCGCCGGAATTGCCTCCCGAGCTGCCGCTGGCGTCCCCGACCGACGCCGCAGCGCCCGCCGTGGCCACCACCGATACCGAGTCCAAGACCAACGGCAACCCGCCGCCGGCAGCCAGCTGCCTTTCTTTCCCGGACGGCACCGGCATGGAGGCCACGCCGCTGGGCTGCACGCTGGCGCGCCGCTACTGGGGCATCGTCGGCGAAACGCCCAGCTGCAGGCAGGTCACGCAGGGCGCCTGGGCCTGGTCGGCGGTCTTTGTGTCATGGGTGTTGCGCAAGGCGGGGCTGGACGAGCGCCAGTTCCTGACTGGCCAGTCGCACTCGATGTACGTGGTCGACGCCCGCGACGGCATCCTGCCCCGCCCCGCCTTCCGCATCGAGCCCGTGCCGGCGATGCCCCGCCCCGGCGACATCATCTGCGCCGGTCGCGGCCGTGACCGCTATCTCGAGGACATCGCCGAGATCGGTTTCGGCACTACGCCGATGCATTGCGACATCGTGGTCGCCGTGGATCCGGCGGCGCGCGTGGTGCGGGCCATCGGCGGCAACGTCCAGCAATCGGTATCGATGGAAGAGATCGAGCTGGGCGATTCGGGTCGGCTCGACGGGATCACCAACTCGCATATGCCGTGGTTGCTGGTGATGCGCAACGACCTGCAGTAAGCCGGTTTATCGATGGGAATTATCGACCCGCGCTTAGTTCTTCATTGCTGATAAATCACGTAAATAAACCAGCGATCAATCGAACAACTCCAGCTGCGCGGTATCCCGGTCGCTCGTGCCCACCCCAACCCCCAGCAGCCGCACCGGCAAGCCCCGACGCGCATGGCCCTCGGCCAGCAGCCGTGCATAGACGCCGCGGTCCGGGGCATGGCCGCGGCATTCCACCGTGGTCTGCCGGAAGTCGGAGAAGCGCAGCTTTACCGTGAGCTTGTCGATGGTGTCGTGCGCCTGGGCGCGCGCGATGCGCGCCTCCAGCATGGCGATCAGCGGTTCCAGCTCGGCCAGGCAGGCCTGCAGGTCGGGCAGGTCGTCGGCATAGGTCTCTTCCATGCTGATCGACTTGCGCTCGCGCTCGGGCGTGACCGCGCGCTCGTCGACGCCGCGGCACAGCTTGTACAGCCGCGCCCCGAACACGCCGAACTCGCGATGCAGGCGGTCCGGCGACCACGGCCGCAGGTCGCCGCAGGTCTCGGCCCCCAGCCGGCGCAGCTTGGCCGCGGTGACCTTGCCCACGCCATGGATGCGCTCGACCGGCAGCGCGGCGACAAAGGCATCGACCGCGGCGGGCCGGACCACGAACAGGCCGTCGGGCTTGTTCCAGTCGCTGGCGATCTTTGCGACGAACTTGCTGGGGCCGACGCCGGCCGACACGGTCACCCCGACTTCCTCGCGCACGCGCTGGCGGATCTCTTCGGCGATGCGGGTGGCGCTGCCGGCATGGTGCGTGCACAGGCTGACATCGAGGTAGGCCTCGTCCAGCGACAGCGGCTCGACCAGCGCGGTGTATTCGCGGTAGATCGCGAAGATGCGGCGCGAGACCTCGCGGTACTTGTCCATCGCGGGGCGCACGATCAGCAGGTCCGGGCAGCGCTTGAGCGCCTGCGCCGACGCCATCGCCGAGCGCACGCCGTAGGCACGCGCTTCGTAGTTGCAGGTGGCGATCACCCCGCGCCGGTCTGGCGCGCCGCCCACGGCCATCGGCCGGCCGCGCAGCGACGGGTCGTCGCGCATTTCGACCGAGGCGTAGAAGCAGTCGCAGTCGCAATGGATGATCTTGCGCTGGACCGCGGCAGTGGCGTCAGGCGGGGCGGACATTGGGGCCGGGATGCGGAGCGGCTATCTGCGGATTATCAACGGGATAAATGTCTGATATCGATTTTCAGGTCGTCTCATTGATAGATTGGATGCCAGCGGGCTTCTGCCGCGCATTCATCCACAGTCCTTCGGCCGCATACAAGGCCAGCGACAGCCAGATCAGCGCGTAGCCCACCTGCTTCTGCGCCGGGAACGGCTCGTGCCACAGCCACACGCCCAGCAGCAGTTGCAGGGTCGGACCGGTGTACTGCAGCAGCCCCAGCAGCGACAGCGGAATGCGCCGTGCGCCGGCGGCAAAGAACAGCAGCGGCACCGCCGTCACCGGCCCGGCCAGCAACAGCAGCCACTGCGTACCCGGCGCTGCGTGGGTAAAGCTGTCCTGGCCGGTGGCGAACAGCCAGCCCAGCGCCGCCGCGGCCAGCGGGAACAGCAGCAGCGTTTCCAGCGACAGCCCTTCCAGCGCGCCCAGCGCACCGGTCTTGCGCAGCAGCCCGTAGCCGCCAAAGCTGGCGGCCAGGCCCAGCGCGATCCACGGCAGCTGTCCTGCCGCCACCGTCAGCCATGCCACGCCGGCGGCCGCCACCGCGATCGCCAGCCATTGCACCCGGCGCAGGCGCTCATGCAGGAACACCACGCCGAGCAGCACGCTGAACAGCGGATTGATGAAATACCCCAGGCTGGCGTCGACCACGCGGTTGGCCGACACCGCCCAGATATACAGGAACCAGTTGGCGCACAGCAGCGCCGCGCTGGCGGCAAATGACAGCAACAGGCGCCGGTCCCTGACCACCTGGCCCAGCCACGCCCACTGGCGGCGCCAGGCCAGGATCAGCCCCAGGAAGACCAGCGACCACACCATCCGGTGCAGCAGGATCTCCATCGGGGCGATGCCGGGAAGCGACTTGATGTAGAGCGGGAGCAGGCCCCAGATGAGGTACGCCAGCAGGGCGTAGAGAATGCCGAGTTGCATAAGGTTTTCCAATCGATGCCGGCGATTCTACCGGGGCCGCGCCATCCCCGCCGGCGCGCCCCGCGTGCGGGCGCCGCCAACAAAAAACCCCATGCTCCCGGGGGACCATGGGGTTTTGCGGCGGGCCCGGTTGCCCGGGCGCCACGCGGCTTAAAGCTTGCGCGCGAAGCTGAACTGGGCGTAGCCCTGCTCGGCCACGTTGAACCAGGCCGCCTGGTTGTTGCGGAACACGCGCCAGTCGTCGTAGATCTTCTTGAACGACGGATTCTTCGCGGTTTCGTCGGCGTAGGACTCCTGGGTCGCCTTGAAGCAGGCTTCCATGATCTCCTTGGAGAACGGGCGCAGCTTGACGCCGTTTTCCAGCAGGCGCGCCAGCGCCTGCGGGTTGACCGTGTCGTACTTGGCCATCATGTTGGTGTGCGCCTCGATGGTGGCGGTTTCCAGCGCGCGCTTGTACAGCGCCGGCAGCTTCTCGAACTCGCTGGCCGAGGCGTAGAACGACAGCTGCGCGCTGCCTTCCCACCAGCCCGGGTAGTAGTAGAACGGCGCCACCTTGTAGAAGCCCAGTTTCTCGTCATCGTACGGGCCCACCCACTCGGCCGCGTCGATGGTGCCCTTCTCCAGCGCGGGGTAGATGTCGCCGCCGGCAATCTGCTGCGGCACCACGCCCAGGCGCGACAGCACCACGCCGGCAAACCCGGCGATGCGGTACTTCAGGCCCTGCAGGTCGGCCACGGTCTTGATTTCCTTGCGGAACCAGCCGCCCATCTGCGCGTTGGTGTTGCCGCCCAGGAAGTTGACGACGTTGTATTCCTTGAAGAACTCGCGCATCAGCTTCATGCCGTTGCCCTGCATCATCCAGGCGTTCTGCTGGCGTGCGGTCAGGCCGAACGGGATGGTGGTGTCAAAGCACAGCGTCGGGTTCTTGCCGAAGTAGTAGTAGCCGGCGGTGTGGCCGATCTGCACGGTGTTGTTCTGCACCGCGTCCAGCACCTGCAGGCCCGGCACGATTTCACCGGCGGCAAAGACCTTGATGTTGAATTTGCCGTCGGTCAGTTCCTTGACACGGGCCGACAGCAGCTCGGCACCGCCGTAGATGGTGTCGAGCGACTTGGGAAAGCTCGAGGCCAGGCGCCATTCCACGGCGGGGTTGCTGCCCACTACGGCCGGCGCGGCCGGGCCGCTGGCGGCGGCAGGCGCTGCCTTCTCTTCACCCTTGCCGCACGCGGCCAGTGCCCCGGTGGCAGCCACGGCCGACGCTTTCAACAGAAAGGAACGACGTTCCATCTCCACTTCTCCTCTTATAGATATTGATTCGGATGCGGGCGCACGGCTTGCATGAGGCCGCGCGCCGGACCGTGACGCACCGGCCGCCGGGGTACGGCAGCCTGCGCAGCGCTGTGCCTGTGGCGAACGGGCACGGCGGCGTGCCCCGCATGCCCGGCGCTGGACCCGCGCGCGCGGCCGAGGGCTGTCTTACCCGAAAGACAAGCCAGCCGATTATAGCGGTGGCCCTTTCGGCACGGGGCCCCGCGCAAGTGCGGGTTTTCGCTAGTCGATTGCGTCATTTCCGCTGTTTTTCGTATTGTGAGACGCCGCACGGTGTGATGGATTTTGTAACCCGGCTTGCGGTCAAATGGTCTCGGCTGATAAAAAACAGTCCCGCCTCCGGAGCCCTGCCTGCCGGATATCGTGGTTGCCCGCTGAATCGCCCCGTTGCCGTACCAATTGCCTGCTTGTTCTCGTCGACCCCCCCTGAAGCCGCCTGGCGCTTGCGCAGGCCGGCGCGTGCCGCTGCGCCGCGTCGGCTTTGCGGTGCTGGCCGCCTGGGGTCTGGTGGCATGCGCGCAAACCAGCGCTCCGGTGACGAGCGCTGACGAATCCGCGGCAGCCTTGCAGCCGCCGCGCATCGCGCCGCGGCCAGTGGTGCCGGCAACCGTCACTGCGTCAGCGGCGGCACCCGCCCCAGCGCTGGCGACCGCCGAAACAGCGCAAGCGCCCGCGCCGGCCACCACCGAGGATCCGCTCGCCGCGCTGATCGCCGGCGACGCGGCGCCCGCGGCGAGCGTCACCGTACCCGCTTCGGCGGACACCAGCGTCGCCGCGGCCCTGCCGCCGGTCGAACCCGACTTGGTCGGCCCACCCGAACCCCCGGCCCCGCCGCCACCGCCGCTGGTGCTGTTCCCGCCCAGGCTTGGCGAGTTCCAGGCCGAGGCGCGCCCTGCCCCGGCTCAAGGCGCGGCGGACGCCGGCACGCCGTCGGACGCGCCGCCGGTATTGCATTCCCAGCTGCCCGCCGATGACCCGGCGGGCGAGTCCGTGTGGCGCCTGAGCTACAGCGGACGCGCCGCGGTCGAGGATCGCCCGTCCACCATGCGCGCCTGCCCCGGTGGTGCGCTGTCCACCGGCATCGGCAGCGGGCTGGCCTGCCGCAGCACGGGCGAGGTCCGGATCCGCGAGTCGGTGCTGGACCTCGACGGCGGCGCCCAGGTGATGCTGATCGCGCAGGCGCGCGGCACGGATGCCACCACCGTCAATGGCCGCCCGGCGGCGATCGATCCCTATGCGCTGGTGCCGCAGTTCTATACGGCGGTGAGCGGGCTGGCGGTGCTGGACGGCGCCACCATGTGGGCCGGCCGGCGCGACAACGCGCCGTTCCTGATGTCGTCCGGGCTATTGCCGCCCAATTCGACGGCGATGCGCTTCGGCGTGGACAACGCCAGGCTGATCGGCGATATCGGCCTGAGCTACCAGTACACCGCCCGCGCCGACTCGAACGGCCAGAACCTGCCCAGCTACCACTCGCTGCGCACCGCGCCGATCCCCACCAATGAACAGGGTTCGGTCCAGCTCGGCTTCACGCGGGTGGAAGCCCAGCCGCTGGTGGAAGACTCGGGCGGGGCGTGGTGGGCGTCGGCGCTGCACGAGCAGAAAGGCGTGCTGTTCGGCACCAACCGGCTGGGGGTGCAGTTCGGCTCGGGTTCACGCAACGCCATGACCGGCTATACCGGCATGGGACCGTCGCTGTCGCGCACGCGGGTGGCCGATTCGATCGAATGGAAGAGCCGCTGGGGGCTGAGCGGTGCGGTCGAGCAGAGCCTTCAGTTCGACCGTTCGCCGGTCGGCACGCTGCAATGGACCACCACGCGCCTGCGTCCCGCGTACGTCGCCAGCAGCCAGTTCCGGCTGAACTTCGAGGTGTCGCACGACCAGATCTCGTCCGGCTTTGGCGTCAGCGGCCAGCGCACCGCGCTGACGGTGGCGCCGACGCTGACGCTGGGCAAGTCGGCCGGCAATGCCAACCTGCGCGCTTTCTACACCTACAGCCGCGCCAGCGATGTGGATGGCATCGGCTACACCGCGCCGGCCGACGCGTGGGCGTCGCAGCCAAGCGGCTCGATCTTCGGCGTGCAGCTCAATCGGCGCTGGTAGTTGCGCCGCTAGTCACCCTGACCGGAGCCGATGTCACCGCGGCGGGTTTGCGAAACAGCCAGTGGAACAGCAGCGTGGCCGCCAGCCCGCCGCCGATCTGCGCCAGCATGAAACCCGGCACGTCCTGCGGCCGGATCCCGGTGAAGGTATCGGTCAGCGCGCAGGCCAGCGTCAGCGCGGGATTGGCGAACGAGGTCGACGACGTGAACCAGTAGCCCGCGGTGATATACCCGGCCACCACGAACGGCACCAGCTGCGGGCGGCTGCGCAGCGTGCCGATGCCCACGCCGACCAGGCCGAAGGTGGCCACGAACTCGCTCCACCACATCGACGCGCCGGTGCGGCTCTGCGCCGACCATGCCAGTGCCGGCTCGCCGAACATGGCATGCGCCGCGAGCACGCCGCAGACGCCGCCCGTCAGCTGCACCAGCACATAGCGCAGCGCGTCGCGCGGCGCCAGCACGCCCTGCACCAGGGCCGACAGGCTCACCACCGGGTTGAAATGCCCGCCCGAGACCGGCCCCAGCGACACCAGCAAGGCCACCAGCCCGGCGCCGGTGGCGAGCGAGTTAGCCAGCAGCGCTAGCGCGGTATCGCCGGCGGCGAGGCGCTCGGCACGAATGCCCGAGCCGACCACGATCGCCACCAGCAGCGCGGTGCCGAGTCCTTCCGCCACCAGGCGGCGCGCCAGCGTACTCATCGCTGCGCTGCGCCGGCGCAGCGGCGCGAAGCATGGGCGGGAGCAAGGCACGCCCGTGGACTTTTATCAGGACCAGTAGCGGAAACGATGGGGACAGCGCGCAGCAACAAGGTAGACAACGTCGCCTGAGACGACGCCTCGAACGGTGGCAGGTCGTTGCCCTGAGCAGGGCAACGCCGCGGCGCAGCGGCTGCGCGCGCGGTCGCGACAGTGTTCCGCCGCGGCCCGGGCGCGTCAATGCGCGCTGGCGATGTTGTGTGCTGACGCCGGGTTTCGAATCGCGCCGTTCAGCGCCATTCAGCGCAACAGGAAGGCAATATCCTCGACCACGATATTCGCCACCGGGATGCCCTTGCGGCGCTGGAACAGGATGTGCTGCTGCACGCGGCTGCGCTGCTCGGCAAACACAGCCGGATCGATCGGCGTGCCGATGCGCATGTAGTGCTGCACCAGCAGCTTGTAGGCGCGATGGCGCACCTGCATGGCCTCGGCCTCGGCGCGCAGCCGCTTGATCTCCGCCGGGCTGCGGTCGATGGCCTGGTGCAGCTCTTCCACCGTGCGCGCGTGCAGCTCGCGGTAGACATCGCGCTCGGCTTCCATCTGATGCAGCTCGTCGCGCAGCGCGCGGATCTTGTTCTGCAGCTTCAGCGTCTGCGACACCGCCTGCTGCATCCGCCCCGCCGCCCCCAGCGCCTGGCTGGCCGCCGCCACGGTGCTCTTCCACAAGCCACGCTCGCCGGCCGCGGTCTGCGGCGGCCAGTGCTTGTCCGTCCCGATCAGTGTGTCCATCCAACCCCCGGTAAGAAAGTATCGGCGCGGGGCCGGGGTATCCGCGTTATGGCTGCGCGTTGCAATGCGGCTTGGCCGGCCTGGCCCGTCCCGCCTGGTGGCGGTGCGTCTGGGCATCCTAGAGAGACATGGATCGGCTGCCAAGTAGAAGATTTTTACTTCTGGATTGGGTGTTGCGTCGCGTCGGCGCCAGCGCGGGCGGCACGGCAGCCACACTGACTGGCCGCCCAATGCAAAAAGCCCGGCTGCAAGAGCCGGGCTTTTCCTGTTCTGGTGGCCTGGGACGGAATCGAACCGCCGACACAAGGATTTTCAATCCTCTGCTCTACCGACTGAGCTACCGGGCCAAAGAAGCGAAACTATAACTGGTCTTTTGGGACCAGTCAAGCGTCATGTAGGGCACTGCCTCAGTGTTCGGCCGGTTCCGGCTTGTTGCGGCCCAGCTCGACGCCGAGCTGCTTGAGCTTGCGGTACAGGTGGGTACGCTCCAGGCCGGTCTTCTCGGCGACGCGGGTCATGCTGCCGTGTTCGCGCAGCAGGTGGTATTCGAAATAGGCGCGCTCGAACAGGTCGCGCGCTTCGCGCAGCGGCATGTCGAACGAGAACTGCATCTCCGCTTCGGGCACGCGCGCCGGGTTGCCGTTGGGTGCGGCTTCGGCAGTGGCCTCGGGCGTGGCGGCGGCCGTGCCTGGCTCCGCGGTCGGCGCGGTGGCGGGTGCGGCGGCGGCCGTGGTGGTGCTGCGCGGGCGTTCGATGCCGCGGGCCAGGCCCTGCTCCACCGCGGACAGCAGCTTCTGCAGCGCGATCGGCTTTTCCAGGAAATTGAGCGCGCCGATCTTGGTCGCCTCGACCGCGGTATCGATGGTGGCGTGGCCCGACATCATGATCACGGGCATGGTCAGCTGTCCCTGCGCGGACCACTCCTTGAGCAGCGTGACGCCATCGGTATCGGGCATCCAGATATCGAGCAGCACGAGATCGGGCGTGCCCGCCGCACGGTAATCGCGCGCCTGTTGCGCGTTTTCCGCGAGTTCGACCACATGGCCTTCGTCGCTGAGGATCTCCGAGAGCAGCTCCCGGATTCCCATTTCGTCATCGACTACGAGGATGGTTGCCATACTTCCCCTCTTAACCCCACCGCAGCGTTCCGGGACCGGACGCCAATGTTGACTATGCCAGTTTAACGAACAGGATCGAGATCTGCGCACCGACGATCTCGGCACCTTCCATGCGATTGCGCAGTTCGATGCGCGCGCCGTGTTCGTCAATGATCTTCTTTACCATCGCGAGCCCGAGACCCGTGCCCTTGGCTTTGGTGGTCACATAAGGCTCGAACGCACGGCTCAGGATGCGTGGTGCAAAACCGGGACCATTGTCCGCAATGGTGAGCTTGACGGCCTGCCGGTTCTCGCCGGCAGAATCTTTGTATTCTACAGTCTCGGTGTGCAGAGTGATATGGGGCGCCGCCCTACCGGCCGCGACGTTCTCCGCGGCCGCGTCCTGCGCGTTCTGCAGCAGGTTGTGGATGACCTGGCGCAGCTGCGTCGGATCGCCCTTGATCTCGGGCAGCGCACGGCCCAGCGTCGGATGGATCACCGGGTGCTCGTGCACCGCCGGATCGTCGATGCCGTACAGGTGCAGGACCTCGGCCACCAGGCTGTTGAGCTGCAGCGATTGCAGCACCGCCGGCGGCGTGCGCGCGTAGTCGCGGAAATCATCGACCATGCGCTTCATCGCGGCCACCTGGTTGACGATGGTGGCGGCACCGCGCTTGAGCACGTCGGCATCGGTGCCCTCGAGCTTGGGCGAGAGCTTCATCTGCAGGCGCTCGGCCGAGAGCTGGATCGGCGTGAGCGGATTCTTGATCTCGTGTGCCAGGCGCCGTGCCACCTCGCCCCACGCCACCGAGCGTTGAGCGGAAATCACATCGGAAATATCGTCGAAGACGATCACATAGCCGGGCTCGTCGCGCTCGCCGCCCGGCAGGCGCGCGCCGCGCACCAGCAGCGTCAGCGGCTGCTCTTCGCCCTGCGGCAGCTCGATCTGCTTCTGCCAGTGCTCGGCGCCGCCCAGCACCTCGCTGGTGTTCTGGTCCGAGAAGGCCTGGCGCACGATCTCGCCGAACGAGCCCATGCCGGGGATCTGTTCCATCGGCAGGCCCATCACCGCGCCGAACGGCTGGCGGAAGATGCGCTCGGCGCCAGGGTTGGCGGTAATCAGCACGAAGCGGCGGTCGAACACCAGCACGCCCGCGGTGAGGTTCTGCAGCACGCTTTCGAGGTAGGCCTTCGACTGTTCCAGCGCGGCGCGGTTTTCTTCCACGGCCAGCCGCGCCTCGGCCAGCTGGCGCGTCATCTGGTTGAACTGCTGCGTGAGCATGCCCAGCTCGTCGCGGCTCTTCAGCTCGCGCTTGGGCGACAGATCGCCCTCGGCCACTTCCTTGGTCCCCTGCAGCAGCATCAGCAGCGGGCGCGCCAACTGACCGCCGAGCAGCAGCGCCAGCATCACCGCGATAAACACCGCCAGGAACAGCGTCAGTGTCAGCGTGCCGATATACATCTTGCGCAGGCCGGTGCGGCCCAGCGCCTTCTCCTGGTATTCCTGGTACGCGCGCTGGACCTCGTCGGCATTGCGCGCGAGCACCGCCGGCACCGGGTGCAGTACCTGCAGGTAGCGCTCTTCGCGCACGGTCTCGCCGACCAGGCCGAAGCCGCTCGACGGCGAATCTTCGGGGCTGCGCTCCACCGACAGGCCCGAGCCGGCCCAGCGCGGCGAGCGGGACAGCGCACGCGGTGCGCTGGCGGCACCGACCGTATCCTGCGCGGGTCCCGGCGCCGCGCCCAGCGGAATGATCACGCGCAGGCGATACAGGTGGCTGCTGTCGACACGCTCGGCAGCCTGCCCGATATCGCTCGACGGATCGGTGCCGCCTTCCACCGCGGCATAGCCACCGGCCAGCCGCGCCTGTTCCGCCAGCACGCCGGAAGGCAGGTCCGGCACCAGCGAGGCATAGTTGCTGGAAGCCGATGCCAGCACGCGGCCACTGCCGGTGAAGATCGCGGCTTCCTGCACGCCGTATTGCTCGCGCAGCCGGTTCAGCTGCAGCGAGGTGGCCACGCCCGAAGCGCCGGCCAGCTGTTCGGACATCAGCCGTGCCTTGACCTGCAGGTCGGCCAGCGAGCTGTCGATGGTGGAGCGCCCCAGGTTCAGTCCGGCCTCGAGAGCGGTTTCCACGCGCACGTCGAACCAGGATTCGATACTGCGCGAGACAAACTGCAGCGACACCAGGTAGATCAGCACGCCGGGCAGCACGCCCACCACGCCGAAGAACACCGCGAGCTTGGTCATCAGCCGCGTGCCGAACTTGCCGCGGCGATAGCGCAGCCACAGCGTGACCGCGAGCGCGCCGACGGTCAGCACCAGCAGCGCGCCGATCACCAGGTTCACCTTGAACAGCAGGGTGAAATAGCGATCGAAGAATTCGGTATTGGCCGAGGCGCCGGCCAGCAGGCCCACCAGCACCAGCGCCAGGAACACGATGATGCCGGCCACGACGCGGGACAGCACGCGCCGGAACCGGCTGTCCCACAACGGAGTGCTCATGGCTGGCTCGGCGCCGGCTGCGCCAGCATCGCCGGCGACAAGGCGTACGATACGGCCTGCACGTACAGGCCACGCCCTTCCATCGGGCCACGCTCATTGGCCGCGGCGGGTGCCGAGGCCGCAGCCGGGGCAGGCATGGCGGGCGAGGCCGGCAACGCAGGCAATGCCGGTGGCGGTGCCGGCGGCTGAGGCTGAGGCTGCGGCGGTGGCGCGGGTGGCGTGCTCAGGTCGGTCGGCACGGTGTAGGTGAAGCGCCGCCAGTCTGACGCCAGGTTCCAGTCGCGCGTGTTGACGGCGTTGATCTGGAACGGCTTGGGCAATTGCGACAGGTCCAGCCGCATGCGTACTTCGGCGTTGTAGGTCTCGCCGGGCTTGACCGCGTTGCGCTCGAACACGCGCCAGCCGCGCACGCGCTGGATAAACTGCAGCGCGCTCTTCAGCCGCGTGAACGGCAGCTGCAGGCCGCCGGTGGAGATGCGGTACTGGCGCGTCAGCGGCTGGTACGACAGGCGCACGCTGCGGGTGGTGTTGACCGGCTTGTCGTCGAACCAGTACCAGCGCGAGCGCGACAGCTGGAAGTCGACCGCGAAATACAGCGAGATGCCCTTGTGCAGCGCGTCCTCGAGCGCGGGCGGCAGGTCGAAGTCGAAGCTGGCGGCAAGCTCGAAGCCGCCGTCCTGGTATTCGACGCGGGCCTCGGTGGCCTCGATGACCTGGGCCTGCGCGGCGCGCGGCAGCCACAGCACGGCGGCCAGCGCCAGCAGCAGCGCGAGGGCCCAGCGCGCCAGCCGTCTGTGGCGGAGGTCCACTTCAACGCGAAAGCCTGACAGGCGCGGCGTGCTCGGCATCGGATCAGATCAGGCGCGTTTCTGGAAGCGGGCGTAGAAGAAGCCATCGTGATCGGATGGCAGGCTGGTACCGTCGGTGCGGCCGGTGCTGTCAAGGGTGGCCTTGTCACCGTCCGCGCCCGCGGCAAGCGTTGCATGGGTGCCGGGCAGCAGCTGTCCCGGCGCCTGCAATCGTATCGCATCTGCCAGTTGCTCACCAAACCAGCGCGCCTGCTCCTCGCCCTCCGTTGGAAAAATAGAACAGGTGACATAGACCAGGATGCCGCCCGGCTTCAGCAGCGGCCACAGCTGCGAGACGATGCGGCGCTGCTCGGTGATGAGCTTGGCGATATCGGTTTCGCGGCGCAGCCAGCGGATATCGGGATGGCGCCGCACGATGCCCGAGGCCGAGCACGGCACGTCGGCGAGGATGCGGTCGAAGCGTTGCCCGTCCCACCAGTCGGCGGGCCGGCTGGCATCGCCGACCACGATCTTTGCCGACTTGCCCAGGCGCGCCAGGTTCTCGCCGATGCGGGTGGCGCGCTGCGCGTCGCTTTCGACCGCGGTCACTTCGATATCGGCCAGCTCCAGCAAATGTCCGGTCTTGCCGCCGGGCGCGGCGCAGGCATCGAGCACGCGCATGCCGTCGGCCACCTCGAGCAACGGCGCGGCCAGTTGCGCGCCGGCGTCCTGCACCGAGACCGCGCCTTCGGCAAAGCCGGGCAACTGGTTTACCGGCACCGCGCGCACCAGGCGCACCGCCTGCGGACCGACGACGTGCCCGGCCAGGCCGGCGTTGGCGAGGTCGGTGCGGTACTGCTGCACCGACACGCGCGCGGTGTTGACGCGTACCGTCATCGGCGGGCGCACGTTGGCGCTGGCGGCCAGCGCCATCCACTGGTCGGGGTAGGCCTCGCGCAGCATGCGCAGCCACCACGGCGGCAGGTTCCAGCGCGCCTGCTCGTCGCGGTTGACTTCAGCGAGCAGAGCCTTGCGCTCGCGCAGGAAACGGCGCAGCACCGCGTTGACCAGTCCGCGCGCATGCGCGGTCTTGGGTTCGGAGGCGGCCGCGCTGACGGCCTGGTCGACCACCGTGAAGGTGCTGTAGCCCGGACGGCCGGAGTCGGTATCGTGGCGCGCCAGGTCGGCGCCGTCGTGCCGCTCGCGCGGGCCCGGCCCGTGTTCCAGCAACAGCGCCAGCGCTACTGCCAGCAGCGAATCGACCTGCGCGCCGGGCGGCCGCGTCACCAGTTTGGTCACCAGCGCGCGCGCAGTGCCGAACTGGCGCATGGTGCGGTAGGCGATGTCCTGCAGCGCGCCGCGCGTGGCGGCGTCGCGCACGCGGTCCAGCTTCAGTTGCGCGGCGGCGTCTTCGATCGCCTGGGGCAAGGCCGTGCCTTCGCTGACGGCGCGCACCGCGGTGGCGGCACCAAGCATCTGGAAGGCAAGCGAATCGGGAGGCAGGCGCATATCGGTCAGGCGGCGGATCAGGCAGCGGGTAAGGCGTGAATCGGGAAGGCGCGGAGCACGGGCCAAAAAAAGCCCGCCGGTCCACGCGGAACAGCGGGCAGTTTACCTTGTGACGGGGCCGCGCCCCGGATTTCCGGGGGTCAGGCGGGGTAGGTGCCGGTCTGTGCCATCTGCATCAGGCGCGCAATGCGTTCCTCGGTGGCCGGATGGGTCGAGAACAGGTTGGCAATGCCGCCGCCGGACAGCGGGTTCATGATCATCATCTGCGCCGTGGCCGGATGCTCCTCGGCTGCCTGGAACGGGATGCCCTGCGCGTAGCGGTGGATCTTGTCCAGCGCGCTGGCCAGCGCCTGCGGGTCGCCGCTGATTTCGGCACCGCCGCGGTCGGCTTCGAATTCGCGCGCGCGCGAGATCGCCATCTGGATCAGCGAGGCCGCCAGCGGCGCCAGGATCGCCACCGCAATGCTGGCGATGGGATTGGTGCGGTTGCCGTTCTCGTCGCGCCCGCCGAAGAACATCGCCATATTGGCCAGCGCGGAAATGGCACCGGCCATGGTCGCGGCGATGGTCGAGGTCAGGATGTCGCGATGGCGCACATGCGCCAGCTCATGCGCCATCACGCCGCGCAGCTCGCGCTCGGACAGCACGTGCAGGATGCCGGTGGTGGCCGCCACCGCGGCGTGTTCCGGGTTGCGGCCGGTGGCAAAGGCGTTGGGCGCGTCTTCATTGATCAGGTAGACGCGCGGCATCGGCAGGCCGGCGCGCTGCGCCAGCTCCTGCACCATGCCGTAGAACTGCGGCGCGGTGCCGGCATCGACTTCCTGCGCGTTGTACATGCGCAAGACCATCTTGTCCGAGAACCAGTAGGAGAAGAAGTTCATGCCGAGCGCGAGCAGCAGCGCCATCATCATGCCGCTGCGTCCGCCGATCATGCCGCCGATGACGATGAACAGCGCCGTGATGGCCGCCATCAGCATGAAGGTCTTGACCCAGTTGAACATTGCGGTGATCTCCGTGAAATCGTGACGCGCCCCGGAAAAGCTGACGCGATGCCCGTTAGATAGGGGCCGATCGCAGAAAATTCAACGGCCGTCCAACGGCCTTTGCAATGTTGCTCAGCCGCAGGCAGGGAGGCGCCGTGCGCGGCACATCAAGCGTCATGTGCGCCAAACGGCTGCCCGATCAAGCCGCCGCTGCGCCGTCGCCTGGCACCACGCAGCGCGTGCCCGGCGGCAGCGGCAAGGCTTGCAGGAACTGCTGCGCCGGCTGCCGGCGGCCGCCCGGCTTCTGCAGCTCGGTGACCTGCAGCGCGCTGCCCTCGCCGCACGCGATCAGGATGCCGGCGGCATCGGCCGCCAGCACCGTGCCGGGCGGATGCGGCAGGCTGCTGGCCGCCGCCAGCGGCACGGCCTGCCAGCACTTGATCACGGTGTCGCCCACCTGCACCGTCGCGCCCGGGAACGGGTTGAAGGCGCGCACCTGGTTGGCCAGTTCGGCGGCCGGGCGGCGCAGGTCCAGCGGGGCTTCGTCCTTGGCGATCTTCTCGGCGTAGGTGACGCCTTGTTCCGGTTGCGGCGTGGCCGGCAGCGGCCGGCCGGCATCCAGTTGCCGCAGCGCCTCGACGATCATGCGTGCGCCGAGCGCGGCCAGGGTGTCGTGCAGCGTGCCGGTGGTGTCGTCCGCGCCGATCGGCACCGCCTCGCGCGTGAGCATGTCGCCGGTGTCCAGGCCTTCGTCCATCTGCATCAGCGTGATGCCGGTCTCGGCGTCGCCCGCCTCGATGGCGCGGTGGATCGGCGCCGCGCCACGCCAGCGCGGCAGCAGCGAGCCATGGATATTCAGGCAGCCCAGGCGTGGCAGGGTCAGTACCTCGGCCGGCAGGATCAGGCCGTAGGCCGCCACCACCATCACATCGGGCGCAAGGCCGGCGAGTGTGTCGATCGCCGCGCTGGCCTCTTCCGGATACTTGCCCTGGCGGCGCAGCGAACGCGGCTGCAGCACCGGCGCCAGGCCATGGGTGATGGCGAACTGCTTCACCGGGCTGGCCTGCAGCTGCATGCCGCGGCCGGCGGGCCGATCCGGCTGGGTCAGCACCGCGACCACCGGAAAGCCGGCGGCGTGGATGGCTTCCAGCGCGACGCGCGCAAACTCGGGCGTGCCGGCAAAGGCGACACGCAAGGGGCTGGCTTGGGACATGGCAGTTTCCGTGGCCGGAAATGGCACCGGCCGCTTTAGCGGCCGGTATCGTGGTTCTTCGGAAGTCATAAAGATAACAGACCCCGCGCCGCTGCCGCACGCGGGTGGCCGGATTCCGGCGCGCTGTTACATCTTTATTGCCGCCGCGGCGGCTTACATGCGGGTGCGTTCGCGCTTCTGCAGCTTGCTCTTGATGCGGTTGAGCTTGAGCGGCGACAGGTACTCGACGAAGACCTTGCCGCGCAGGTGGTCGATCTCGTGCTGGATGCAGACTGCCAGCAGGTCGTCGGCATCGAGCTCGAAGATTTCGCCTTTCTCGTTGAGCGCGCGCACGCGCACGCGGTCAGGGCGCTCGACCCGGTCATAGACCTCAGGTACCGACAGGCAGCCCTCTTCCCACACCTTGCGGTTGTCGCTGGCCCAGACGATCTCGGGGTTGATGAAGACCTGGAGCTGGTCGCGCGTTTCCGAGACGTCGATCACCACCACCTGCTCGTGCACGTTGACCTGGGTCGCGGCCAGGCCGATGCCGGGCGCTTCGTACATGGTTTCCGCCATGTCCTTGACCAGCTGGCGGATGCGGTCGTCCACCGCGGCCACGGGTTTGGCGACGGTGTGCAGGCGGGGATCGGGGTAGGTCAGGATGTCGAGTTTTGCCATGATGCTGGGGCGCAACGCCGGCTGCTGCCGGCAACCAGGCCGCGTTGCGGCGCCGGATGTTTACATGCAGAATCGGGGCGCAAGTACAAAAATTCAAGGCGCGCCGCAACAGGCACGCTCTCCCGGGTCAATCCGGCCGAACCACCGGCCGGTCAGGAAAATGCGCGATCTTACCAAAGAACACCAGGCGGCGTCGGGCCGCAGGCTGCACGCGTCCATCCCCAGATTTCTTGCTTATCCGTTACTGAGTGCCGCGGCCTTCACCGCCGCGCTGCCGGCGCTGGCGGCGGACCTGACGGTCACGGCGGCCCAGCAGGCCGAAGCCGAGCGTACCTACCGGCACGGAATTCCCGTGGCCGATCTTGCCGCCAACGCGCCATCGCAATATTCGGTGCGCGCCGGCGACACGCTGTGGGGCATCTCGGGCCGCTTCCTGCGCCAGCCGTGGCGCTGGCCCGAGCTGTGGGGCATGAACCGGCAGCAGATCCGCAATCCGCACCTGATCTACCCGGGCCAGATCCTGTATCTGATCCAGCGCGACGGACGTGCCTGGCTGTCGACCACGCCGGGCGGCAGCGATACCGTGCGCCTGTCGCCGCAGATGCGCAGCGGCGCCGCCGACAGTGCCGCTATCCTGAGCATCCCGGCCGCCGAGATCGAGCCCTTCCTGATCCGGCCTCTGGTGGTCGACCAGGGCACGCTGGACACCTCGGCGCGCATCGTGGCGGTGTCGGAATCGCGCGTCATTTTGGGCCGCGACGACACCGGCTATGCGCGCGGCATCCCCGCCGAGGCGCCGCAGGGCAGTGACTGGCAGGCCTACCGCCCCCTCACCCCGGTGCGCGATCCCGTGACCCAGGCCGTGCTCGGCTACGAGGCCGAATATGAAGGCAATGTGCGCCTGGCGCGCGGCGCGCAGGGCCCGGACGCGGTCTCGACCATGCAGGTCACGCAGGCCAGGCAAGAGATGGGCGTCGGCACGCTGCTGATGCCGCAGCCAGCGCGCGAAGCCTTGCGCTACGTGCCGCACGCGCCCGATGCCCAGCTCGACGGCCGCGTCGCCAAGGTCTATGGCGGGGTCGAATTCGGTGGCGCCAGGCAGGTGGTGGTGCTCAACCTCGGCAGCCAGGCCGGGGTGGAACCGGGCCATGTGCTGGCCCTGTCGCGCACCGGCGAAACCGTGACCGACAAGACCGACAGCAACCGCGCCATCCGGCTGCCGGACGAGCGCTACGGGCTGGCCTTTGTCTTCCGCGTGTTTCCCGGTGTCTCGTATGCGCTGGTCACGGACGCTTCCAACGTGATCGCGGTCGGCGACCGCGCCACCTCGCCGCGCTGAGTCGCTCTTGGTGTCATCTCCGGCGGCGCCTGTCGGCGCCGCATCCCCTTGCCATGCCGGCGCCGGCGCGCCAGCCGTCATCCGCGATGCCGACGACCTGCAGGCATGGCTGCAGCTGGCCTGTGCCCCCGGCGTCGGCCCGGTCGCGGTGCGGCTGCTGCTGGCGGCGTTCGGGCTGCCGCGGCAGGTGTTGTCGCAGGGCGTGACGGCGCTGTCCGCGGTGGTCCCGGTCAAGCTGGCCCGCGCGGTTTTGGCCAGGCCGGGGGCCGGCCTGCCGGCGCTGGTCGAACGCACGCTGGCGTGGCTGCGCACGCCCGGCAACCATCTGCTGACGCTGGCCGATGACGCCTACCCTCGCCGCCTGTTCGATCTGCACGACCCGCCGCCGCTGCTATATATCAGAGGCGATCCCGCGCTGCTGGGCCGCCCCGCGGTGGCCATCGTCGGCGCGCGCAATGCCACCGCGCAGGGCAAGCGCGATGCGCAGGCGTTCGGGCGCGAGCTGTCCGAGTCGGGCCTCACGGTGATCTCCGGCCTGGCGCTGGGTATCGACGCCGCCGCCCATGCCGGCGGGCTGCTCGGTTGCGGCGGCACCGTCGCGGTCACGGGTACCGGAGCCGATCGGGTCTATCCCGCCGACAACCTGGCCCTGGCTCACGAGGTCGCCGAGCGCGGCGCCGTCGTCACCGAATTCCCGCTCGGCATGCAGGGCCTGCCGGCCAACTTCCCGCGGCGCAACCGCATCATCGCGGCGCTGGCGCACGGCGTGCTGGTGGTGGAGGCCGCGGCGCGCTCGGGCTCGCTGATCACCGCACGGCTGGCCGCGGAACTCGGGCGCGAAGTGTTCGCGGTGCCGGGATCGATCCACGCGCCGCTGTCACAGGGTTGCCACCTGCTGATCCGCCAGGGCGCCAAGCTGGTCGAGCACACCGGGGACGTGCTCGAGGAGATCAACCTGGGGCCAGCCGCACCGGTGCTCGGCCAGCCGTCAGCACAGGCCGTGGCTTCGCCGCCGGCTTCGGATCAGTCTGAATTTGCCGATGCCGCCGACCCCCTGCTGGCCGCCCTCGGCTACGATCCGGTTACGCTGGATGCGCTGTGCGAGCGCAGCGGCCAGCCCCCGGACGCCGCCGCGGCACGCCTGCTGGAGCTGGAACTGGCCGGGCATGTCGAGCGTCTACCGGGAAACCTGTTCCGACGCCTTGCGTGAAGGCCGTGCCGGGCAGCGCGCGCAATACCGATACAATCGCCGCTGTCCGTGTGTCGCGGGCACCTCATGTTTCCGATGCCATGACCGTTTACTTTCCTGAGCGTGATGCAGGCGCCATCGCCGAGTGCCTGGCGGCGCGGCCGCAGGGCCGCCTGGTGGCCTGCCTGTGCGCGCAGTGGTGCGGCACGTGCCGGGATTACCTGGTGGCGTTGACGGCGCTGGCCGCGCGCCATCCGGACCATTGCTTTGTCTGGATCGATATCGAGACCCATGCGGATGCGCTCGGCGATATCGATATCGAGAATTTCCCGACCGTGCTGGTGCAGCCTGCCGCGGGCGGCGCGCCGCAGTTCTATGGCACCCTGCTGCCGCATATCGAGGTGCTCGAGCGCATGCTCACGCGTGGCGCGGCCATGCCGGCGCCGGCGGAAGAGGTGCCCGAGGTGCTGGACTGGTTGCTTGGCGGGGGGCGCGGCGGCGCTTGAGCGGCGCGCGCGACGGCAGGCGAGCCGCCATCAGGCTGGCTTGCACCGCCGTCGAAACCGCGCTTATTATTGGCGCCTCATAGCCCCCCGGCGTTCTGATTACTACGTTTGCAGTGCATTAGCGGGTTGCCGGATGCAGCCCGCAAGGACCCTTCCCATGTCAAAAGCCCTCATCATCGCGGAAAAGCCGTCGGTCGCGGCGGATATCGCCCGTGCCCTCGGGGGGTTTACCAAGCACGACGAGTATTTCGAGAGCGACGACTACGTGCTGTCCTCCGCCGTCGGCCACCTGGTCGAGATCGCCGCGCCAGACGAATACGAGGTCAAGCGCGGCAAGTGGAGCTTCGCCAATCTGCCGGTGATCCCGCCGCACTTCGACCTGCGCCCGATCGCCAAGACCGAGTCGCGCCTGAAGGTGCTGAACCGGCTGATCAAGCGCAAGGACGTGACCGCCCTGATCAACGCCTGTGACGCGGGGCGCGAAGGCGAACTGATCTTCCGGCTGATCGCGCAACAGGCCAAGGCCAAGCAGCCGGTGCGCCGGCTGTGGCTGCAGTCGATGACGCAGCAGGCGATCCGCGACGGCTTCGCCAGCCTGCGCGAAGACGAAGACATGCTGCCGCTGGCCGACGCCGCGCGCTGCCGCTCCGAGGCCGACTGGCTGGTCGGCATCAACGGCACCCGCGCCATGACTGCCTTCAACAGCAAGGGCGGCGGCTTCTTCCTGACCACCGTGGGCCGTGTGCAGACGCCGACGCTGTCGATCGTGGTGGAGCGCGAAGAGAAGATCAAGCACTTCGTGCCGCGCGACTACTGGGAAGTGCGCGCCGAGTTCATCGCCGCCGCCGGCCTGTACGAAGGCCGCTGGTTCGACCCCAAGTTCAAGAAGAGCGAGTTCGATCCCGAGGCGCGCGAATCGCGCCTGTGGAGCGAGGCCGAGGCCAAGAGCATCGTCGCCGCCTGCCGCGACAAGCCGGGCACCGTCACGGAAGAATCCAAGCCGTCGACGCAGCAGTCGCCGGCGCTGTTCGATCTGACCACGCTGCAGCGCGAGGCCAACTCGCGCTTCGGCTTCTCGGCCAAGAACACCCTCGGCCTGGCGCAGGCCCTGTATGAGAAGCACAAGGTCCTGACCTACCCGCGTACCGATGCGCGCGCACTGCCCGAGGACTACGTGGACACGGTCAAGCAGACCATGGACATGCTGGCCGACAGTTCGCCCAACTACCTGCCGCACGCCAAGAAGATCCTGGCGCAGGGCTGGGTCAAGCCGAACAAGAAGATCTTCGACAACAGCAAGATCAGCGACCACTTCGCCATCATCCCGACGCTGCAGGCGCCCAAGAACCTGTCGGAACCGGAGCAGAAGCTGTACGACCTGGTGGTGCGCCGCTTCCTGGCGGTGTTCTTCCCGGCGGCCGAGTTCCAGGTCACCACCCGCATCACGGAAGTCGCCGGCCACCACTTCAAGACCGAAGGCAAGGTGCTGGTCAACCCGGGCTGGCTGGTGATCTACGGCCGCGAGGCGCAGGGCAAGGATGGGAAGGAGGACGCCGCCAACCTGGTGCCGGTGGCCAAGGACGAGAAGGTCAAGACCGACAAGGTCGAGGCCGTCGGCCTGACCACCAAGCCGCCCGCCCGCTACAACGAAGCCACGCTGCTGTCGGCGATGGAAGGCGCCGGCAAGCTGGTCGACGACGACGCGTTGCGCGAAGCCATGGCCGGCAAGGGCCTGGGCACGCCGGCCACGCGCGCGGCCATCATCGAAGGGCTGCTGACCGAGAAATACCTGGTGCGCGAAGGCCGCGAGCTGATTCCGACCGCCAAGGCGTTCCAGCTGATGACGCTGCTGCGCGGCCTGGGCGTGCAGGAACTGACGCAGGCGGAACTGACTGGCGAGTGGGAGCACAAGCTCTCGCAGATCGAGCGCGGCCGTCTCAAGCGCGACGAGTTCATGCGCGAGATCGCGCAGATGACCCAGCAGATCGTCAAGCGCGCCAAGGAATACGACAGCGATACCATCCCCGGCGACTACGCCACGCTGGACACGCCGTGCCCGCAGTGCGGCGGACAGGTCAAGGAGAACTACCGCCGCTTTGCCTGCACCGCGTGCGAATTCTCGATCAGCAAGATCCCGGGCGGCCGCCAGTTCGAGATCGACGAAGTCGAGGAACTGCTGCTGAAGAAGGAGATCGGCCCGCTGCAGGGTTTCCGCAGCAAGATGGGCCGCCCGTTCGCCGCCATCCTCAAGCTGGGCAAGGACGACGAAGGCCATTACAAGATGGAATTCGACTTTGGCCAGAATGACGACGACAACGACGGCGAGCCGGTCGACTTCAGCGGCCAGCAGCCGGTGGGAACCTGCCCGAAGTGCGGCGGCTCGGTGTTCGAGCACGGCATGAAGTACGTCTGCGAGAACAGCACCACCAGCCCCAAGAGCTGCGACTTCACTACCGGCAAGATCATCCTGCAGCAGGAAATCAGCCGCGAGCAGATCGGCAAGCTGCTCAACGAAGGCAAGACCGACCTGCTGACCGGCTTCAAGTCGTCGCGCACCGGCCGCAACTTCAAGGCTTTCCTGGTCAAGCAGCCCGACGGCAAGATCGGCTTCGAGTTCGAGGCGCGCGAGCCCAAGGCGGGCGCCAAGACCGCGGCCAAGGCGGCATCGCGGGGCACGGCGGAAGCCGAGGCGGCGCCGGCAACCAAGGCTGCAACCAAGACTGCCGCCAAGACTGCGACCAAGACCGCCGCCACCAAGACCGCCGCGGCCAAGGCGCCGGCGAAGAAGGCCGCGGCAAAGAAGGCACCCGCCAAGACCGCCGCGGCCAAGAAGACGCGCGCAGCCGCGGCCGGCGAGTAAGCCAGCCAGCCACAAAAAAAACGCCCGGCATGGCCGGGCGTTTTTGTTTGTTGCGGCGCGCGGCGCAGCCGCGGCCGTTCAGGTGCGCACGGCGTGGGCGCCCAGGCTGGCGGCCGGATGGTCATCCTTGCCCCGCACATGCCCTTCTTCCAGCAGGAAGTCGATAAAGGCGCGAACCTTGGTGGGCAGGAACTTGCGGCTCGGATAGACCACGCTGACATCGCGCCGGGGCAACTGGTATTGGGGCAGCACGCGCACCAGCCGGCCCGCGTCGATATTGGGCCGCGCCAGGTAGGACGAGAGCATGGCCACGCCCATGTCGGCCAGCGCGGCCTGGTGCGCCAGCTCGGCGTTGCTGCACAGCAGCCCAGGGCGGATCGGCACGGTCACCTCGCCTTCCGGTCCGAGCAGCGTCCATTCGTGCTCGGCATTGGGCAGGCGCATGGCGATGCAGCGATGGTGGCTCAGTTCATGGGCATGGCGGATGGGCGCATGCGCCGCGACATAGCCGGGCGAAGCGCACAGGATGACTTCGGCCGACAGCAGCGGGCGCGCCACCAGGTGCGAGCCCAGTCCCAGGTCGGACAGCATCACGGCCACGTCGCGGCCTTCCTCGACGATATCGACATTGCGGTCCGACAGGATCACGTCGAAGACCACGTCCGGGTAGAGCTGCTGGAAGCGCGACAGCAGTTCCGGCAGCAGGTGCAGGCCGAACATCACCGGCGTCACCAGGCGCAGCGTGCCGGACAGCGACTGGCTGCGCGCCGTGACCACGCTCTCGGCTTCCTCGACGTCTTCCAGGATTTGCTGGCAGCGCTGCAGGTAGGTCTCGCCGGCATCGGTCAGCGACAGGCTGCGCGTAGTCCGGTTGAGCAGGCGCGTGCCGAGGTGGCTTTCCAGGTCGGCCACATAGCGCGTGACCACCGCGTTGGACATTTCCAGCTGCTGCGCTGCACGCGCGAAGCTGCCGAGCTCCACCACTTTGGAAAACACACGCATCGACTGCAGGCGATCCATGACATAGTCTCCGGTTTCTTTGCTGAATTCTTACGCAATCAGCTTATTTTATTGTCCGAATCAAAACTAATCATTGTGGATCCTGATATTTATTGATATGAGGGAAATGCCTAATATCTAGCCATCGGATGCCGCAATGCAACATACCCTTCCCCGGAAGGTGCCGGATCAGGCATCCACGCTACAAGAAAGGCCTGAATCATGAAAACCAACCGTTACACCCTGATCGCTGTCGCCACCGTCGCTGCCGCCCTGTCCGCCGCGCCGGCCTTTGCCAAGAATGGAAAGTTCGACGTCTACACCGACGGCGCCAAGGTGGCCAGCTTCGACGTCTATGCCGACGGCGCCCGGGCCGGCAAGTTCGACCCGTACACGGACGGTGCTAAGGCCGGCAAGTTCGACACCTTCACCGACGGTGCCCGCACCGGCAAGTTCGATACCTTCTCGGAAGGCGCGAAGTACGACACCACGACCGATCGCGCGCCGCTCTGAGCCGGCACGGTCCACCGCTTCAACCTGGTCTCCACAGGTCTTTAGGAGAGCGCCCCGCGTCTCTCCCGCTTTATTGGAGAAGAAGCCCGCACCGGGACCGGTGCGGGCTTCTTTGTTTCAGGCGCCGGCAGATCCGGGCCGAACTCTGGTCGATTATGCCAGACGCCGCAACGCAACAAGGGCTGGTGAATACCCGGCGGTGGCGGCGCCAAAGAAAAACGGGCCATCACGGCCCGTTTTGCTGACCCCGCTGCGACTTAATCGTCGTAGTGGTGGCGATGATGGTGCTTGTGCTTCTTGCGCTTGTAATGGCTCTTGTTGTAGTAGCGGCGATCGTCGTCGTACGAGTTGTTGCGCGAGATATTGCCGCCCAGCGCCGCGCCCGCGCCGCCGCCCAGGCCGGCGCCGATCAGGCCGCCGGTGCGCCCGCCCATGGCATTGCCTGCCGCGGTACCCGCACCGCCGCCCAGGGCGCCGCCGATGATGGCGCCGGTGCGCTCGCGACGGTTCGACGTGACCGCGCCACCCGCGCCGCCGCCTACCGCACCGCCGATCACGGCGCCGGTGCTGCCGCCCAGCGCGCCACCGACCGCGGCACCGGCGACACCGCCGAGCGCGCCGCCGAGGGCGTTGTTCATGTCGCCCGCGACGGCCGGCAGCGCGCAGGCCGCCAGGGCAAGGGCAACGGTCAGGTTGCGAATGGGATGGCGAGTCATATGTTTTTTCCTCGAATTGCCATGATGTGTCGCAAGTGTAGATAAGGTGCCGCGGCCTTGCTGTAACCACCTGTAAAGCCCTGTAACCCCCTGCAGAAACGGTATCGGGCCATTACAAAGGCGCGGTGAAAATACAACACTTAATAAAAAGACAGGCGATCATGTGATCGCCTGTCTGCTTTGTCGGCCGCCGAACCAAAGTCGGCGGCGTAGCTCAACGTGTCGTTAGCAGCACTTGCCTTGCCCGCCGCCGTAGCGCGCCTCCTGGCGCTCGCGGAAAAACTCCTCGTAGCTCATCGGCGCACGGTCAGGGTGCGTGCTTTCCATATGCGCCACATAGGTCTGGTAGTCGGGCAGGCCGACCATCAGCCGCAGCGACTGCCCGAGGTACCGGCCCATGGTGCCAAGTTGTTCCAGCATGGCGGCTCCTTGTTGATATCAGGGTCAGGACTGGGCCGAAGCGGCGCCCGGCAGCGGCTCGAACGGCGTTTCCTTGTCGGTCGGGCGGTTCGCTGCACGGGCCTGCAGCGCGGTCTTGAAGCCGTAGAACACGATCGACAGCACCACCACCATGAACAGCGCGCACAGCCCGGCGTCCAGGTAATCGTTGAAGACGATGCGGTGCATCTGCTCCATCGACTTGGCCGGCGCCAGCACCTTGCCTTCGGCGATGGCGGCGCTGAACTTGGCGGCGTGGGTCAGGAAGCTGACCTTCGGGTCGGCATGGAACAGCTTCTGCCAGCCGGCGGTCAGCGTGCAGATCAGCAGCCAGACCGTGGGTACCAGCGTGACCCAGGCGTACTGGCCGCGCTTCATCTTGACCAGCACGCAGGTGCCCAGCACCAGCGCCACCGCGGCCAGCATCTGGTTGGAGATGCCGAACAGCGGCCACAGCGTATTGATGCCGCCCAGCGGATCGACCACGCCCTGGTACAGGAAGTAGCCCCAGGCCGCCACCGTCAGCGCGGTCGCGATCAGGTTGGCCGGCAGCGAGTCGGTGCGCTTCATCGACGGCACGAAGCTGCCCAGCAGGTCTTGCAGCATGAAGCGGCCCGCGCGGGTGCCCGCGTCGACGGCGGTCAGGATGAAGAGCGCCTCGAACAGGATGGCGAAGTGGTACCAGAACGCCATCATGGCCTGGCCGCCGACCACCTGGTGCAGGATGTGCGCGATGCCCACGGCCAGCGTCGGTGCGCCACCGGCGCGCGAGATGATGGTGTTCTCGCCGACGTCCTTGGCGGTCTGCACCAGCACGTCCGGCGTGATCACGAAGCCCCAGGTCGACACTGCCTGCGCCACCGCCTCGGGCGTGGTGCCGATCACCGCGGCCGGGCTGTTCATGGCGAAGTACACGCCGGGCTCGATCACCGCGGCGGCAACCAGCGCCATGATGGCGACGAAGGATTCGGCCAGCATTGCGCCGTAGCCGATGAAGCGCGCGTGGGTTTCGTTCTCGAGCAGCTTGGGCGTGGTGCCCGACGAGATCAGCGCGTGGAAACCGGACACCGCGCCGCAGGCGATGGTGATGAACAGGAACGGGAACAGGTTGCCCGACCAAACCGGCCCGCCGCCCGCGGCGAACTGCGTGAAGGCCGGCATCTTCAGTTCCGGCGCGACGATCAGGATGCCCACCGCCAGCGCGATGATGGTGCCGATCTTCAGGAAGGTCGACAGGTAGTCGCGCGGGGCCAGCAGCAGCCACACCGGCAGCACCGCGGCGACAAAGCCGTAGATGATCAGCATCCAGGTCAGGGCCTTGCCGTCGTAGGTGAACAGCGGCGCCAGGGTCGCGCTTTCATGCACGTACTGGCCGCCGATGATGGCCAGCATCAGCAGCACGAAGCCGATCACCGAGACCTCGCCGATGCGGCCCGGGCGGATGTAGCGGGTGTAGATGCCCATGAAGATGGCGATGGGGATGGTTACCGCCACGGTGAAGGTGCCCCACGGCGAGTCCGCCAGCGCCTTCACCACGATCAGTGCCAGCACCGCCAGGATGATGATCATGATCATGAAGCAGCCGAACAGCGCGATCATCCCAGGCACCGTGCCCATCTCGGACTTGACCAGGTCGCCCAGCGAGCGGCCGTCGCGGCGCGTCGAGATGAACAGCACCATGAAGTCCTGCACCGCGCCGGCGAACACCACGCCGGCCAGCAGCCACAGCATGCCGGGCATATAGCCCATCTGCGCGGCCAGCACCGGGCCCACCAGCGGGCCGGCGCCGGCAATCGCGGCGAAGTGGTGGCCGAACAGCACCGCCTTGTTGGTCGGCACGTAGTCCAGGCCATCGTTATGGCGCCACGCGGGCGTCATCCGTTTGGGATCGAGCTGCATCACCTTGTCGGCGATGAAGCGGCTGTAGTACCGATAGGCGATCAGGTAGATGCAGAGCGCGGCCACCACGATCCACAGCGCGCTGACGGCTTCGCCGCGCGCGAGCGCGACGGTGCCGAAGGCAAACGCGCCAAGGATGGCGACGGCCAGCCACACCAGGTGTTCTCCGATGCGATTCATAGTGTAGGGTCTCCTCAGACCGGGATTTGGGAAGCCTGCGGCGGCGAAGGACTGGCAACTGGCAACGGGCGGGTCGGCGGCGGGCGCGCCTGGGGCGGGCAGCGAGGGCAATCCGGCGGTGAGGGGTCTCCTGGGCTGCTGGAATGAATTGCTGCGCGCCCGGTTCGTGTCGTTTCCGGATCTCGTCTTGCAGGCAGGCGATGCACCAGCCGGGTAGGCGGTGCACCAACTGCGTGGACCCGCGCCGCATGTTGGGGCGGCTTGCGCGTCCGGCGTGTAGTATTGACAGCCGCCAAACCCGGCACAAGCGCGTAACTACGCAGCACTTCTGCGTAGTACTACGCAAGTCGACGGTGGCATGCCGCCTGCGCGGCATCGGTGTTTACCCCCGCTTCCCCGGTCTTGTATGAAACTCCGCCAGAAAATCCTGTTGCTCGCCGTGGCGCCGCTCGCGGTGGCGATGCTGGGCATCGCGCTGGCGGTGCGCTACCAGGCCACCCAACTGGCACAGCATGAGCGCGCGCTGGTCGAGGCCGCCTACCTGCAGAGCAAGGAGACCGAGCTGCGCCACTACGTGGAACTGGCGCAGAGCGCGATCGCGCCGCTGGTGCGCTCCGGCCGCAACGACGAAGCCACGCGCCAGGCGGCGATGGAAGCGCTGGCGCGGCTGGACTATGGCCCCGACGGCTACTTCTTCCTGTACGACCTGCAGGGCCGCAACCTGATGCATCCGCGCCAGCCCGAGCTGGTGGGCCAGGATCTGTGGACACTGCGCGACCCGCAGGGCGCGCCCACCATCCAGCAGCTGATCGCCGCGGCCAGGGGCGGCGGCGGCGCGGTGCGCTACCAGTGGCGCAAGCCCTCGACGCAGCAACTGGCACCCAAGCTCGGCTACGTGGTGGCGGTGCCCGAATGGGGCTGGATGCTCGGTACCGGCATCTACCTGGATGACGTCGAAAGCACGCTGCGCCAGCTCGACGCGCGCGCCGAGACCGATATCCGCGAGACCATGGCGTGGATCGGCGTGATCGCCGGCATCAGCATCCTGCTGGTGGCTGCCAGCGGTTTGGCGCTGAACGTCAGCGAGCACCGCGAGGCCGACGCCAAGCTGCGCCAGCTGGCGCAGCGCGTGGTGCAGTCGCAGGAAGAAGAGCGCGCGCGGCTGTCGCGCGAACTGCACGACGGCATCAGCCAGCTGCTGGTCTCGGTCAAGCTGGTGCTGGAAACCGCCGCCAACCGGCTGCGCCTGGCGCCGGCCGACGGCGCGGCGGTCGCGCCGGTGCTGGGCATGGCGCTGAACCGGCTCGACACGGTCTTCAATGAAGTGCGTCGGGTGGCGCGCAACCTGCGCCCGGCGCTGCTCGACGACCTGGGGCTGTTCGCCGCGCTCCAGCACCTGGGGCGCGAGATGCAGGGCGGCAGCGGCCTCCAGATCACGGTGACGCAAAGCGGCACCCCGCGCGAACTGCCCGACGAGCAGGCCACGGCGCTGTTCCGCATCGCCCAGGAAGCGCTGACCAACGTCGAGCGCCACGCTGGTGCCCGGCGCGTTGCCGTGTCGCTCGCCTTCGATGCCGATGCCACGCGCCTGGCCGTGCGCGACGACGGCCATGGCTTCGACGTCGCGCGCATGCAGGCCGACCCGCAGCGCGGCATTGGCCTGCGCAACCTGCGCGAGCGCATCGCCGCGCTGTGCGGGCAGTTCGACATCCTTTCCGGCCTGGGCGGCACCCAGATCATCGCCTCGCTGCCGCTGGCCAGCCCCGCGGCCGCCCCGCGCGACGCCATTACCGCAGGACCCTCGCAGTCATGATCCAGTTTCTTGCCGAAGATCGCGAAGAAGATAACGAAGCGCCCGCGCGCGTGCTGCTGATCGACGACCACGCGCTGGTGCGCGACGGCATGCGCATGCACCTGGCGCTGCAGCCCGGGCTGCGCGTGGTGGGCGAAGCCGATGACGGCGAAGCCGCACTGGCGTGGCTGGACCGCGCCGGCGCGGCCGACATGCCGGACCTGGTGATCACCGATATCGGCATGCGCGGCATGGGCGGCATTGCGCTGGCGGCGGCGCTGCACGACCGCTATCCCGAGCTGGCGGTGCTGATCGTGTCGATGCACGACAACCTGGAATACGTGCGCCAGGCCGTGCGCGCCGGCGCGCGCGGCTATGTGCTCAAGGACGCCCCGGCCGACGAGCTGATTGCGGCGATCCGCTCGGTGCTGGCCGGGCGCGTGTTCTACAGCGCGCGCATCGCTCGCGGCATCGCCGAGCAAAGCCCCGCGGCCGGCCCGCTCGATGCGCTCACGCCGCGCGAGCGCGATATCCTGCGCGGCATCGGGCGCGGCCTGGCCAACAAGGAGATCGCGGCGCAGCTCGGGGTGTCGGTGCGCACCGTCGAAACCCATCGGCTGAACCTGAAGCGCAAGCTGGGGATAGAGGGGCGGGCCGGACTGGTGAAGTATGCGGTGGAGACGCTGGGGGACAGCGAGGGCGCATAAAAAAACGCCCGCCTGGGACAGGCGGGCGTTGGCTGGCTCAGGACTTGCGCGCTCAGCCGTCCAGTCGCTTGCCGAGTGCCGCGCGCGTCTGCGCCAGCGCCTGCGGCAGGTGGTGCTTCAGCTGCGTGAACAGCTCGTCGTGCAGCGTCAGTTCCTTCTGCCAGGCGTCACGGTCGATCGAGGTCACCTGCTCGAACTGCGCCGGCGAGAACTCGACGCCGTTCCAGTTCAGGTCCTGGTAGCGCGGCGAGGTGCCGAACACATGCTCGGCGCCCTGCCCCCTGCCTTCGACGCGGTCGATCATCCACGACAGCACGCGCATGTTCTCGCCAAAGCCCGGCCACACGAAGTTGCCGTCGGCATCCTTGCGGAACCAGTTGACGCAGTAGATCTTCGGCAGCCTTGCGCCCGCGGCTTCGAGCTTCTTGCCCAGTTCGAGCCAGTGGCCGAAGTAGTCGCTCATGTTATAGCCGCAGAACGGCAGCATGGCGAACGGGTCGCGGCGCACCACGCCTTGCTGGCCGGCGGCCGCCGCGGTGGTTTCCGAGCCCATGGTGGCGGCCATGTAGACGCCTTCGGTCCAGTTACGCGCCTCGGTCACCAGCGGCACCGTGGTCGAGCGGCGGCCACCGAAGATGAACGCATCGATGGGTACGCCGGCCGGGTTGTCCCAGTTGTCGTCGATCGACGGGCATTGCGACGCGGGCGCGGTGAAGCGCGCGTTCGGGTGCGCGGCCTTGGCGCCGGTGGCCCTGGCAATCTCCGGGGTCCAGTCCTTGCCCTGCCAGTCGATCAGGTGCGCGGGCGCTTCCTTGGTCATGCCTTCCCACCACACGTCGCCGTCGTCGGTCAGCGCCACGTTGGTGAAGATGACGTTTTCCTTCAGCGTCGCCATCGCGTTGTAGTTGGTCTTCTCGCTGGTGCCCGGCGCCACGCCGAAGTAGCCGGCTTCCGGGTTGATCGCGTACAGGCGGCCGTCCTTGCCCGGCTTGATCCAGGCGATGTCGTCGCCGATGGTGGTGACCTTCCAGCCCTCGAAGCCCTTGGGCGGGATCAGCATGGCGAAATTGGTCTTGCCGCAGGCCGACGGGAAGGCGGCGGCGACATGGAATTTCTTGCCTTCGGGCGAGGTCACGCCGAGGATCAGCATGTGCTCGGCGAGCCAGCCTTCGTCGCGGCCCATGGTCGAGGCGATCCGCAGCGCGAAGCACTTCTTGCCGAGCAGCGCATTGCCGCCGTAGCCCGAGCCGAACGACCAGATCTCGCGCGTTTCCGGGAAATGGACGATGTACTTGGTGGGATTGCACGGCCACGCCACGTCTTTCTCGCCGGCGGCCAGCGGCTTGCCCACCGTGTGCACGCACGGCACGAAGGCGCCGTCGCTGCCCAGCACCTCGTACACGGCCTTGCCCATGCGGGTCATGATGCGCATGTTGACCGCCACGTACGGCGAATCCGACAGTTCCACGCCGATATGGGCGATCGGCGAACCCAGCGGCCCCATCGAGAACGGCACCACATACAGGGTGCGGCCGCGCATGCAGCCGTCGAACAGGCCGGCCAGGGTCTGGCGCATCTCGGCCGGCGGGGTCCAGTTGTTGGTCGGGCCGGCATCTTCCCGCTGCTCGGAGCAGATGAAGGTACGGTCTTCGACGCGGGCCACGTCCGACGGGTCCGACAGGGCCAGGAAGGAGTTCTTGCGCTTGGCCGGGTTCAGCCGCTTCATGGTGCCGGCGGCGACCATCTGTTCGCACAGGCGGTCATATTCTTCCTGCGAGCCGTCGCACCAGTAGATATTGTCGGGCTTGGTCAGCGCGGCGATTTCCGCGACCCAGGCGATCAGCTTGGGGTGCTTGACCCAGGCCGGCGCATTGACGGCTGCCGTACCTTGCATCGTGGGGTGGTTCATACTGCAAACTCCAGGTTTGTAAAGGGAAGGAAGGGAGGGAATCCTTGCAAAGCCTGGCCGGCGGGTTCTCATGTGTGCCGGGGGCGGAACCGTCACTGCTGCTGTGTCCCTGCAGTGTCCTGCAAGGGCCGCATCGGGAGCGTCACATCCCGTTACAACTCCGCGGCGGCCCGGTTTGCGCAAAAGGTCGCGGCGGCCACGGCGGCTGCGCTACAGTGGCGCTTCGCCCGCGCAGCGGGGCCTGCAGTTGCCGGCCGGGCTTTGTCCGGAGGCAGCGGCGTGACGGGAGCAACGCTCGACCGACAATCCGCGGCGGCACCGGAGCGGGCAAGGATACCACTGGCGCACCCCCCTGTTTTTTGCTGCGCAACAATTGCCGGCGTCGGCCGGCGCGGTATTTGGCCGCGCCTGCCACCAGGGTTGCGGCGCGCCGGTGCGGGTTCGCAAACGTTTCACAACAATACTGTTGGCCGGCGCGCGCCTCGGTGGGCGCGCGCACCAACTGGCACAACGTCCCGAAGATAACCAGGGTTGCCGATGAAGATTGCCGTACTCGACGATTACCAGGATGCCGTGCGCAAGCTGCCTTGCTTCAGCCTGCTGGAGGGGCACGACGTCAAGGTGTTCAACAACACCGTCAAGGGCGTAGGCCAGCTGGCGGCGCGCCTGTCAGACGTGGAAGCCGTGGTGCTGATCCGCGAACGCACGCGCATCACCCGCCAACTGCTTGAAAAACTGCCGAAACTCAAGCTGATCAGCCAGACTGGCCGGGTCGGCGCCGGGCCTGGCAGCCATATTGACCTGGATGCCGCCACCGACCGCGGCGTGGCGGTGCTGGAAGGCGTGGGCTCGCCGGTGGCGCCGGCCGAACTGACCTGGGCCCTGATCATGGCCGCCCAGCGCCGCATTCCGCAGTACGTGGCCAGCCTGAAGCATGGTGCGTGGCAGCAGTCGGGGCTGAAATCGACCACGATGCCGCCTAATTTCGGCCTGGGCCAGGTACTGCGCGGCCAGACGCTGGGAATCTGGGGCTACGGCAAGATCGGCCGGCTGCTGGCCGGCTATGGCCGCGCTTTCGGCATGAAGGTGCTGGTCTGGGGCCGCGAGGCATCCCAGCAAGCCGCGCGTGCCGACGGCCTTGACGTGGCGCCATCCAAGGAGCAATTGTTCGCCGACAGCGATGTGCTGTCACTGCACCTGCGCCTGAATGACGACACCCGCGGCATCGTCAAGCAGGCCGACCTGACCGCCATGAAGCCGACCGCGCTGTTCGTCAATACCAGCCGCGCCGAACTGCTCGAAGAGAACGCGCTGGTCACCGCGCTGAACCGGGGCCGCCCGGGCATGGCGGCGATCGATGTCTTCGAATCCGAGCCGATCCTGCAGGGCCACGCGCTGCTGCGCATGGAAAACTGCATCTGCACGCCGCACCTGGGCTACGTGGAGCGCGACAGCTACGAGCTGTATTTCCGCACGGCCTTCCAGAACATCCTGGATGTGCTCGGTGGCAAGCACGACTGCATCGTCAACCCGAAGGCGCTGGCGCCGGTGTTGACGCGCTGAGGCGCTTCGGCGCCCGCCGGTTTTCTCCCCCTCTCCCGCAAGCGGGCGAGGGGAGCCTTCTTCGGGCGGTGTTGGCTGCGGCCGGAGCCTGCCTGTCCCTCCGCGAACGCGAATATCCCGAAACCGCTACACTCGGGACTTCCCTTACCGCCCGGCCTGCCATGGCCCGCGGCAGCCCTGACAACAACAAGGCGCCCTCCGCGCCGATCCCTCTCCCAAGGCCGGCATGGACCCCAGGCTCGTGACGCTCTGCGTCGGCAATTTTGTCATCGGCACTGGTGCGATGATCGTCACCGGCATGTTGAACGACATTGCCGGCGACTTCGGGCTGGGCGCGGCCAGTGCCGGGCAGTTGATATCGGTGTTCGCGCTGGCCACCTGCGTGGGAGCGCCGCTGTTCGCCACGCTGGGGTCGCGCATCGACCGCCGGCTGCTGCTGGCGGGCTCGCTGCTGGTCTATGGGGTGATGCACGTGGCTGCGGCGCTGGCGCCGAGCTTTGCGGCGCTGATGGCGATCCGCTTCCTGACCGCGATCGGGGCGGCCATCTATACGCCGCAGACCGCGGCCACGCTGCCGCTGCTGGTCAATGCGCAGACCCGCGGGCGCGCCATCAGCTTCGTGTTCCTTGGCTGGAGCATTGCCAGCGTGGTGGGCGTGCCGCTGGGGACGTGGATTGCCAGCACGCTGGGGTGGCGCGTCAGCATGGCGCTGGTGGGGGTGATGGCGCTGCTGGTGGCGGCGGCGGTGTGGCGCGCGCTGCCGCGCGGGCTGATGGTGCCGCCGGCCGGGCGCGAGGCCTGGGGCGCGGTGCTGCGCCACAAGCCGGTCATGCTGGTGGTGCTGACTACCATGATTTCGTCGGCGGGCATGTTCACGCTGTTTACCTATATCGCGCCGCTGATGCGCGACGTCCATGGCATCAGCGGCGGCGCGCTCAGCCTGATGTTCCTCGCCTACGGTGCCTGCGGGGTGTTCGGCAATGCCATGGCGGCGTCGCGCATGGACCGGGTCACGCCCAGCCGGATCGTGCAGGTGACGCTGCTGACCTCGATCACGGCGATGGTGCTGTGGCCGCTGGCCGGGCTGGGCAGCGTCGCGCTGGTGGCGCTGTTCATGCTGTGGGGCGTGGGCGGCTTTGCCACTAACAGCGCCCAGCAGGCGCGGCTGGTGCTGCTGGCGCCGGAGCGGGCCTCGGTGTCGATCTCGCTGAATTCCTCTTCGATCTACCTGGGTCAGGCCGCCGGGGCCATGGCGGGCGCGGCGATCTATACCCTGGCCGGGCCCGACACGCTGCACTGGGGCGCGGCGGCGCTGATGCTGGCGGCGCTGGCGGTGTCGCAGCGCGCGCGCCTGCTGGGCTGCCGCTGGCAGCCCGCGCAAGCGGCAGCCCGGCAGCTCTGATTCCAGTCTGAAACACGCGCCACGCCCCCCCGCCGGCGCCTTGTGAGGAACCGCACCAAGCACTTGTCCACAGCGTTATCCGCCCCGTTATCCTCAGGGATATCCGCAGCTTATCCACATCCCTTTCCACAACCACGAAGCGGGGGCGCACGTGAGCGATTCGAGACCTTGGCCGGGCCTTGCACGCGTGCTGGCAGTCAGCCTGGGCAAGGCCATCCCGCTGGTGGTGGCGGGTGCGGGCACCGAGGCGGTGGTGCTGTCGGGCATTCGCAAGCATCCGGTCAGCACGCTGCTGCACCCGCTGCGGGTCCAGGTGCAGCAACAGGGCCTGGCGGGCGACGAGCAGGGCGACCTGACGGTGCACGGCGGCCTCGACAAGGCGGTCTACGCCTACCCCTCTGAGCACTACGCCTGGTGGAATGCCCGCCGCCGCGCCTGCGCCCAGCCCGACTCGGGGCCGCCGCTGCCCTACGGCGCGATGGGGGAAAACCTGACGCTGGAGGGTTTGCTGGAGTCCGCGCTATGGATCGGCGACCTGGTGCGGGTCGGCACCGCCCTGCTGCGCGTGGAAGCCCCGCGCCAGCCCTGCTACAAGTTCAACGCCGCGCTGGGGTATCGCCATGCGGTGCGGGACATGGTGCAGAGCGGCTACTCCGGGGTCTATCTCAGCGTGGTGCTGAAGGGCGAAGTGCGTGCCGGTGACGCCGTGATTGTGCAGGCCGGACCACGGGAATTGTCGGTGGACAGCGTAAATCAGTGGCGCCGCGATGGCCGGCGGCAGCTTTTCTGATAATGTTTGTCTAACCATACAAGCGCCCCGCTACACACATCTCCGGCCTCCCCTGTGGCCCGGACGGCGTTTGCCGGCGCCGGGCATTACCAGACCCTTGCACCCCTGTAACGGACTGTAATACGCGGCGCTGGCTCCGGCGGGCGAAGCGCGGTACTAGTAGAGTCTTTGCGCGACACGCACCGGCAGCAATCGGGCACAACATGCCGGGCGGTACACGGGGAGTGGCGCTGAAGACGCGGGGCAGAGGGTCCACACAATATGAAATCTGACAGGATCGACCAGCCCAAGGGCTTCGTCGACAGCAACTGGAGGGCGGCCGCCGGGACCGGGCGCGGCCGCGTGTCGCCGTGGCTGGCAGTGGTGGTGGTGCTCGCCGTCGCGGGCATGGGCTGGTTCGCATGGCGTACCTGGCTGGCGCCGAAGCCCGCGCCCAAGCCGCCTGCGGCGGCGGTGGTGTCGACCGCGCCGGTGCAGCAGGGCGACGTGCCGCTGCAGGTCTCGGCCAACGGCAATGTCACCGCGCTGTCCACGGTGGAGGTGCGGCCGCAGGTATCCAGCACCGTGCGCACCGTCCATATCAAGGAAGGTCAGACCGTCAAGCCCGGCGACCTGCTGTTCTCGCTCGATACCCGCATGGACGAGGCCAACCTGGCCAAGGCGCAGGCGCAGTTGCTGCGCGACCAGGCCGACCTGGCCGATGCCCGCCGCGCGCTGGCGCGCAGCCAGGAGCTGCTGCAGCGCAATTTCATCTCCAAGAGCGCGGTCGATACCGCGCAGGCGCGGGCCGACGGCCTTGCCGCCACCGTGCGCGCCGACCAGGCCGCGATCGAGGCCAGCCGCGTGGCGGTCAGCTACGGCGCCATCCGCGCCACCATCAGCGGCCGCACCGGCGTGATCAACGCCTTCCCGGGCTCGCTGGTGCTGCCCAACAGCACCCAGCCGATGGTCACGATCGCCCAGGTGCAGCCCATTGCCGTCACCTTCAGCCTGCCCGAACGCCAGCTGGCAGCGCTGCGCGAGGCGCTGCGCGCCGGCCCGGTGCAGGTCACCGCGCAGCCCAACGACGGCAACCAGGCGCCGGTGACCGGCCGCATCAGCTTTGTGGATAACACGGTCGATCCGCAGTACGGCACCATCCGCGTCAAGGCCCAGTTCGACAATGACGAGCAGCGGCTGTGGCCCGGCACCTATGCCACCGTCAGCGCCGTGGTGCAGACGCTGAAGGACGCGCTGTCGGTGCCGCCGCAGGCGGTGGTGACCGGGCCCGAGGGCCGCTTCGTCTATGTGGTGCAGCCCGACAGCAAGGTGGCGCGCGTGCCGGTGCGGGTGGTGACCACCACCGCCGCCGCGGCCGTGGTCGAGGGCGTGCAGCCCGGCGCGCGCGTGGTGGTGGAGGGTACGCAGAACCTGCGCCCCGGCGCGCTGGTGCGCGAGGCCGCCGCCCGCGGCGCTTCCGGCGCCGACGCCGCCCGCCCTGCCAGCGCGGGGCACTGAGCCATGACGCTCTCGGAACTCTGCATCCGCCGTCCGGTGATGACGGTGCTGCTGTGCCTGGCGGTGATCGTCACCGGCATCGTGCTGTATCCGACCATCCCGATCGCCGCGCTGCCCAGCTTCAACTCGCCGGTGATCCAGGTCACCGCGACGCTGCCGGGCGCGAGCCCGGAAACCATGGCGGCATCGGTGGCGACGCAGCTGGAAAAGCAGTTCGCGACCATCCCCGGCGTGTCGGTGATCAGTTCGTCGAACACGCTCGGCAATTCCAGCATCACCATCGAATTCAACAGCGACCGCGATATCGACGACGCGGCCGTGGACGTGCAGGCGGCGCTGTTCCGCGCGCAGCGTTCGCTGCCGATCGAGATGACGACGCCGCCGTCGTACCGCAAGGTCAACCCGGCCGACGCGCCGGTGCTGCTGCTGGCGATCAACTCGCCGGCGATGAGCCTGGCGGACCTGAATGCCTTCGGCGACAACCTGATCTCGCCCACGCTGGCGACGCTGCCGGGCGTGGCGCAGGTGCAGATCTTCGGGCAGAAGCGCTTTGCGGTGCGCGTGCGCGCGCACCCCGATGCGCTGGCGGCACGCGGCCTGACGCTGGACGAGCTGGCCACCGCGCTGAACCGCGCCAACGCCAACACCCCGGTGGGTACGCTCGACAGCGCGCGCCAGACCCTGACGATCCAGGCCAACCGGCAGCTGACCAATGCGGATGCCTTCCGCAATATCATCGTCGCCAGCCAGCCCAACGGCGCGCTGGTGCGGCTGTCCGACGTGGCCGAGGTCGAGGACAGCGTCGAGACCATCAAGACCGGCAGCTGGCTCAACAACGAACGCTCGATCGTGCTGGCCGTGCTGCGCCAGCCCGACGCCAACACCGTGGCGGTGGTCGATGCGATCAAGGCCGCCCTGCCCCGCCTGATCGCGCAGATGCCGGGTTCGGTCAATGTGGCGGTTGTCAACGACCGCTCCAACTCGATCCGCGAATCGATCCACGATGTGCAGTTCACGCTGGCGCTGACGGTGGCGCTGGTGGTGATGGTGATCTTCCTGTTCCTGCGCCGCGCCGCCGCCACGCTGATCCCCACCGTGTCGCTGCCGATCTCGCTGATCGGCACGGTGGCGCTGATGAAGGCGTTCGGCTACAGCCTGGACAACGTCTCGCTGCTGGCGATCACGCTGGCAGTCGGGCTGGTGGTGGACGATGCCATCGTCATGCTCGAGAACATCGTGCGCCATATCGAGGAAGGCGTGCCGCCGCTGAAGGCCGCGCTGGTGGGATCGCGCGAGATGGGCTTCACCATCCTGTCGATCTCGATCTCGCTGGTGGCGGTGTTCATCCCGATCTTCTTCATGCCGGGCGTGATCGGGCTGCTGTTCCACGAATTCGCCGCGGTGGTGTCGCTGTCGATCCTGGTGTCGGCGCTGGTGTCGCTGACGCTGATCCCGATGCTGTGCGCGCGCTTCCTGTCGGCCGAGAACGTGCCAGTGGATGAGTCGCACCACGCCTATGGCGACCACGCGGTGGCGCAGCCCGCGGCGCCGCAGAAGCCAACCCTGGGCATGCGCTCGACGCAGTGGTTCGAGAACCTGTTCGAGTTCACGCTGCACCGTTATGCGCGCGGGCTGGACTGGTGCCTGGCGCACCGGCGCACCGTGCTGGCGGCGGCGGGTTTGACCTTCGTGCTGACCGCGGTGCTGTTCGTGGCAATCCCCAAGGGCTTCTTCCCTGAAGAGGACATCGGCCAGATCCGCGTCAATGCCGAAGGACCGCAGGATATTTCCTTCGACGCCATGTCGGAGCGGTTGCGCGACGCGGCCGAGCGCATGCGCGCCAACCCGGCGGTCAAGAGCATCGTGGTCGCCATCGGCGGCGGTCCGTCGCCGGCGATCAACACCGGGCGCATGTTCGTCGAACTGAAGCCGCGCGGCGAGCGCGGGGCCATGCCGAAGGTGATCGAGTCATTGCGCCGCGACGTCGCCGGGGTACCCGGACTGGCGGTGTATTTCGCGCCGGTGCAGAACCTGCAGCTGGGCGGGCGCCAGAGCAAGAGCCGCTACCAGTACACGCTGCAGAGCGTGAAGGCTGGTCAGCTGCAGGACTACTCCGACCAGCTGATGGCGAAGATGCGCGCCGACAGCCTGTTCCGCGACGTCACCAGCGACTCGCAGCAGTCCGGGCTCGAGGCGCACCTGACCATCGACCGCGACAAGGCCAATGCGCTCGGCGTGCAGATGCAGGACGTGCGCACCGCGCTGTACTCGGCCTTCGGCGAGCGCCAGGTATCGACCATCTACACGCCGATCGACAACTACTACGTGATCCTGCAGGCGGCCGATGTCGACCGCACCGACGAAAGCGCGTTCTCCAAGCTCTATGTGCGCAGCAAGACCGGGCAAATGGTGCCGGTGTCGGCCTTCGCCACCACCGAGCGCCGGGTCGGCCCGATCGCGGTCAACCACCAGGGGCAGCTGCCGTCGGTGACGGTGTCGTTCAACCTGGCCCCGGGCGCGGCGCTGGGGGACGCTTCCGCGCGCATCGACCGCTACAAGCAGGAGATCGCCATGCCGACCTCGATCTTCACCAGCTGGGGCGGCGACGCGGCGGTGTTCCAGTCGTCGCAGGCGACGCAGATCGTGCTGCTGGTGGCGGCCATCGCGGTGATCTACACGCTGCTGGGGGTGCTGTACGAGAGCTACATCCACCCGCTGACCATCCTGGCTGGCCTGCCCTCGGCGGCGGTGGGGGCGTTGCTGACGCTGTTTATCTTCAACGTCGAGCTGTCGCTGATCGCGGTGATCGGCGTGCTGATGCTGATCGGCATCGTCAAGAAGAACGCGATCATGATGATCGACTTCGCGCTGGCGGCGCAGCGCGAGCAGGGCATGACCCCGGCCCGGGCGATCCGGCAGGCATGCCTGCTGCGCTTTCGGCCGATCATGATGACCACCTTCGCCGCGGTGATGGGCGCGCTGCCGCTGGCACTGGGCCTGGGCGCCGGCGCCGAGCTGCGCCAGCCGCTGGGCCTGGCGGTGGTGGGCGGGCTGCTGTTCTCGCAGGTGATCACGCTGTTCATCACGCCGGTGATCTACCTCGCGCTGGACCGGTTCTCCGGCACCGGGCCGCTGCAGATCGATGCGGACGGCAACCGGTTGCCGGAGAAGGTGAGCGGGGAGACGGTGCAGCAGCACTGAGCGCGATGGCTGGAAAGCCGGCTACGCGCCCGATTCCGCGAGGATGTCGCCAGGTACGTCCAGGGCCTGCGCCAGCCGGCGCAGCGCTTCGGCACTGCCAGCGCGCGCGCGATTTTCGATCTGGCTGAGATACGGCTTGCTCAGGCCCGCGGCCCGCGCGAGGGCATCCTGCGTCAGCCGGCGATAGTTGCGCCACGCCTTGACCGGATGATCGCCGGCCAGTTCGGCGTCGAGCACGGCGGCCGGCACGCGGAAGCCGTCGTCCTGTTCCGTGGCGGCGTCAAACAGGATGACGTCATCGCTCGCTTCGATCAGATGCTTGACGCGATCCCAGACCTCGATGGGCACCACGGCAAACTCGCGACGGCCATCGCGCTGGATGAATTGGATGTTGGTCATTGGTAGGCACTTCCTCGCGGACAGATCGCCACCACGAGGATGACAAGCCGGCCGTCTTCAATCTGGTACAGCACGCGCCAATCTCCCACCCGCAGCGGTAGCCGGGCCGCCCCGCGAGCCGGGTCGCATTCGGATTGGGTGCGTAGGGATTCGTGGCGAGCACGTCGATCTTTGCCCGGATCGTTGCTGCGACATTCCTCGGCATTGCCTTCAACGCTTGCGCGGCCTGCCTGGTGAATTCGATGGCATGCATGCATGTTAGTAGGTTGCTAACCTCTCTGCAAACAAAGTTTGCATGGCACCGGGAGCTACCCCGAGCACGGCTATCCAGCCGACAACATGCCGTCTATGTGGTAGAGCCACCACATCCTATGCGTGAAGCGCTTTACCGCGTTCACAGTAAACGATAATAATTCTCGTTAACAAAAACGAGGCGCCAGTTGCGATGGCATTCCGCCGTCAGGTAGCGCCTCCACGCGAGCCAGCCATACGCCCCCGTTTCCAGCCAGCCAGCGTCCGCTTTCATTTGGGGAGAATCCATGAAACGTCGCTGCCTGGCGCGCCTGCGCGCCACCGTCCGGGTCACGCCTGTTGCCGCCGTGTGCGCGGCGCTGTGCGCGCCTGCCATCGCCAACGCCACCACGCTCGCTGCGCTCAATGAGGTGGTGGTCACCGCCACCCGCACCGCAGAGCGCGCCGACGCGGTCGCTTCCACCATCACCACGCGCGATGCGCGCCAGGTCGAGCGGGCACAACCGGTCGACGAGGCCGGCCTGTTCGCCGACGAGCCGGATATCGACGTGCCGCGCGACCGCCGCCGCTTCGGCGCCGGCAGCATCAATATCCGCGGAATCGAGGACAACCGCGTGCTGCAGATGGTCGACGGCGTGCGGCTGCCCGATTTCTTCAATGGCGGCGGGCCGTCGAACATCTCCAGCTCGACGCGCGATGCGCCGGAGTTCTGGTTCCTGAAGCGCGTCGAAGTGCTGCGCGGGCCGGCGTCGAGCCTGTATGGCTCGGATGCGATCGGCGGCGTGGTGGCGTACGCGACCAAGGATCCGTCGGACCTGATGCAGGGCCGCAAGGTCGGCGGCGAGTTGGGGCTCAACTGGAACGGCATCGACAACGGCTTCGGCCAGACTGCGGGCGTGGCCGGCGGCAGCGACACGCTGCAGGGCCTGTTCATGTACGCGAACCGCAACGCGCATGAAATGAAGAACATGGGCAGCGACGATTCCAGCTCGGTCAACCGCACCCGGCCCAACCCGCAGGACGTGCGCACGCAGGCGTGGCTGGGCAAGATCCTGCTCAACGCCAGCCCGGCGCACAAGTTCGGGTTCACCTACGAGCATCGCGACGGCAACACCGACACCGAGCTGCTGCGCCTGTCCACGGCCTTGCCGCGCGTCACCGCCGCCAATGGCAATGAAGACCTGAGCCGCGACCGCGTCAGCCTCGACTACGAGTGGAAGCCGGCCAGCGGCGTGCTCGACCGCCTGGCCGCGCAGGTCTACTACCAGGAGTCTGAGACCACCACGCTGACCAACCAGGTGCGCAGCAATACCAGCACCGGCTGCTCGGCCACCACGCGCGGCACCAGCCTGTGCAACGTCTCGCTGGGCTTCGGCTTCAAGCAGGAGCAGACCGGCTTCAACCTGCAGGGGGACAAGTCGTTTGCCACCGGCGGCGTCGAGCACCGGCTGATCGGCGGCGTGGACTTCATGCGCGTGCGCTCGTCGGAGTCGCGCGACGGCACCGTGCGCAACCTGACCACCGGCACCACCACCAAGACGCTGGCCGGCGAGACTTTCCCGATCCACGACTTCCCCACCGGCGAGACCCGCCAGACCGGCCTGTTCGCGCAGGACGAGATGCGCTTCTTCGATGGCCGCTTCACGCTCACGCCCGGCCTGCGCTTCGACCATTACTCGCTCTCGCCCGATGGCGATGACCTGGTCTACAGCAATGCCGGCGGCCGCCCGGCGGTCAGCAAGAGCGATTCGCACCTGTCGCCCAAGCTGTCGGCGCTGTGGCAGGCGACCGACCACGTCAACCTGTGGGCGCAATACGTGTTCGGCTACCGCGCGCCCAACTACCAGGAAGTCAACGGCAGCTTCCGCAACCCCGTGCAGGGCTATGGCGCGGCGCCAAACGCGAACCTGGATCCGGAGAAAAGCCGCTCGTTCGAAATCGGCGCGCGTTATACCAGCGACAACGTGCAGACCAGCGTGGCGCTGTTCGACAACCGCTACCGCGACTTCATCGAACAGGTGCAGCTGACCTGCCCGTCCGACCCCGCATGCCTGCCCGGCCTGCGCGCGACCTACCAGTACCGCAACCAGACCAGCGTGCGCATCTACGGCGCCGAGTGGCGCGGCGTGTGGCGCTTCCTGCCGCAATGGCGCATCGACGGCGCGGTGGCGTACGCGCATGGCAACAACGAGCAGACCGGCCAGCCGCTGAACAGCGTCTCGCCGCTGCGCGCCAGTGCCGGGCTGACGTGGGAGCGTGTGCAAGGACAAGGTGCTGCGATCCGCTGGCGCGGCGCGCGCCCGGTGACGCGCACCGACGATTCGTCGTTCACCTACTTCAAGCCCGCCGGCTACGGCGTGGTCGACCTGCAGGCGTGGTGGCGCTTCAACCGCCATGTCAGCCTGGCGCTGTCGGTGAACAACCTGTTCGACAAGAAGTACTGGCTGTGGGGCGACGTGCGCCAGACCGGCGTCTCGGCGACCGAGCCCGGCGTGGACTTCTACACGCAGCCGGGCCGCACCTTCGCCGCCAGCCTGAAGCTGTCGTTCTGAGTCACGCCGGCTCAAGGAGGTAACGCATGTCCTCACAAACGATAACTTCGCGCTGGCTCTGGGCGCTGCTGTGCCTGCTGATGTGGACCGGCGCGGCGCAGGCTGCCGCGCCGCGCATCGCCATCCTGACCAGCTCGCCGGTGCCGGCGGGCAAGTTCGGCCCGCTGCGCGAACTGGCGCAGGCCCAGGGCATGTCGCTGGAGGCGCAGTACCTGGAGCGCATGCCGGCGCAGGAGGTCGCGCCGTTTATCCACAACGCCGACCTGCTGATCGTCGATGCGCCGCGCGATCACATCGTGACCGCGATGCTGCAGCGCCTCGGTCCGCTGTGGCGCGAGGCGCGCGTGCCGCGCGTGCTGATCGCCACCGACCGCCATGAGGCGCACGGTGTCGACGACAAGCTCGCCGCCCGGCTGCAGGCGTACTACGTCAACGGCGGCCGCGGCAACTTCGGCGCGATGATGCGCACGATCGCGGCCCGCCAGTTCCACCTGCGCAGCGACGATGGCATCCCGGCGCCCGTGGTGTTCCCGAAGGCCGCCTATTACCACCCCAGGCTCGCCGGCGTGATCACTACCTCGCCGCAGGAAGCGCTGGCGGCCTCCGGCAGCAGCGGCCCGGTGATCGGCATCGCCATCCACCAGGCCTATGTGTCCGGCCTCGACAGCGCCTTCATTGACGACCTCATCGCTCGCCTCGAAGCCCGCCACGCGCGCGTGCTCACGTTCTACGGCCCGGTGATGGATGCGGACGGCATCACGCGCATGGCGATGCCCGGCGGCAAGCGCCTGGTCGACGTGCTGGTCAACGGCCAGATCATGCTGAACCCGCATGGCCGCAAGGCCGAGTTCGAGCAGCTCGACGTGCCGGTGCTGCAGGTCATGCCCTACCGCAAGGGCGACGCGCAGGCGTGGCAGGACGACCCGCACGGCATCAGCCTGACCGACACGCCGTTCTATCTGGTGCAGCCCGAACTGGCCGGCGTGATCGATCCCATGCTGGCCGCCGCCACGGCCAAGGGCGACGGCGCTATCGTCGGCCTGCCGGCGCAGCTCGATGCGGTGGCCGACAAGTCACTGGCGCTGGCGCGGCTGCGCCACCTGCCCAACGCCGACAAGCGCGTGGCGATCCTGTACTACAACTATCCCGCCGGCGAGAAGAACCTGTCGGCGTCGTTCCTGAACCTGCCGAAGAGCCTGGCCAGCACGCTGGCGGCGCTGCGCGCGGCGGGCTACACCACCGAGGCCGCCGACGAAGCGCGGCTGCAGCGCGACCTGGGCGCGCTGCTGGCACCCTTCTATCGCAGCGGCAGGCTGGAGCCCTTGCTCGATGCCGGCCTCGCGGTGTGGATGCCGATGTCGGAATACCGCCGCTGGTACGACGCGCAGCCCGCGCCGTTCCGCGCCGCGGTCGCGCAGCGCTGGGGCAATCCCGAGCAATCGGCGATGGCGACCATGCGCCGTGGCGAGGCCGGCTTCGTGATCCCGCGGCTGCAGCTCGGCAACGTCGCGCTGATGCCGGTGCCGCCGCGCGGCGAGCGCAATGAGTCGGACGAGAAGGCGCTCTACCACTCCACCACCACGCCGCTGAACCACTTCTACATGGCGGCCTACCTGTGGGCGCGCCAGGACCGCGAGGCGCTGGTGCACTACGGCACCCACGGCACGCAGGAATGGACCCCGGGCAAGGAGCGCGGCCTGTCGGTCACCGACCAGCCCTACCTGGTGCTGGGCAACGTGCCGGTGATCTATCCGTATATCGTCGACGATGTCGGCGAAGCGATCCAGGCCAAGCGCCGCGGCCGCGCCGTGATCGTCAGCCACCAGACGCCGCCATTCCGGCCGGCCGGGCTGCATACCGACCTGGTCGCGCTGCACGACCAGTTGCACGCGTACCTGCAGCAGGACGAAGGCGCGGTGAAGGACACCATCCGCCAGCAGATCCTGTCGCGCAGCGCGTCGATGCATCTGTTCGAAGACATGGGCTGGAGCGCGGCACGGGCGCGCGCGGATTTCAGCGGCTATCTCGATGCGCTGCACATCCACCTGCATGAACTCGGCGGCGCGCTGCAGCCCTATGGCCTGCACACCTTCGGCCAGTCGCAGGACCCGGGGCTGCGGCTGTACACAACCATGGCGATGCTCGGCAAGGACTGGCTCAGGCGCGTGTTCCCCGACGAGCCGGAAGAACTGTTCGCGGTCGACTACGCGCAGCTGGCGCAGACGCCGCCCTATGCGATGGTGCGGCGCTATGTGGCCGAGGGCGCGCCGCTGGAGGAACTGCGCGATGCGCGCCAGCGCGAAGACATGCAGCGCGCGCGGCAACTCTATGCCAGCCTGGATGCCACGCCGGAAAACGCCGGGCTGCTGACCGCGCTGGCGGGTCGCCACCTGCACTCGGGCACCGGCGGCGATCCGGTGCGCAACCCCGACACCTTGCCGACCGGGCGCAACCTGTACGGCTTCGATCCCTCCAAGGTCCCTAGCCGCGAAGCCTGGAAGGCTGGCCAGGCCGCCGCCGAGGCGATGATCGCCGACTGGCGCAAGCGCCATGGCCGTTATCCCGACAAGCTGGCGTTCTCGCTGTGGAGCGTCGAGACCATGCGCCACCAGGGCATGCTGGAAGCGCAGGCGATGGCGGCGCTGGGCGTGCGGCCGAAGTGGGACGACGGCGGTCGTGTGGTCGGTGTCGAGCCGATTGCCGCCGCGGAACTGGGGCGTCCGCGCGTGGATGTGGTGCTGTCGGCGACGGGTCTCTATCGCGACCACTTCCCCAACCTGATGAAGTGGCTGGCCGAGGCCGTCAAGGTGGCCGCCGCGCAGCCGGAGCCCGGCAACGTGGTCGCCGCCAATACGCGCGCGGTGCGCGAGCGCCTGGCCCGGCTCAAGGTCCCCGCTGATCGCCTGGACGGGCTCGCGGTGACGCGCATCTTTGCCAGCGAATCGGGCAACTACGGCACCGGCCTGAACGATGCGGCGCTGGCGACCGACACCTTCGGCAGCGGCCGCCAGGCCGATGACAAGCTGGCCAGGCTGTATCTGGCGCGCATGCAGTACGCCTACGGCCCGGACGAGCAGCACTGGGGCGAGGCGTTGCCGCAGGTCAACCTGTATGCCGAGAACCTCAAGGGCGTCGACGGCGCGCTGCTGGCGCGCAGCTCCAACCTGTACGGCATGCTCACCACCGACGATCCGTTCCAGTACCTCGGCGGCATCGGCCTGGCGGTGCGCCACCTGACCGGCAAGGCGCCGGAGCTGCTGATCTCCAACCTGCGCGATGCCAGCCAGGCGCGCACAGAGACCGCCGCCGGCTTCCTTGCCAGCGAGCTGCGCACGCGCTACTTCCATCCCGGCTGGATCGAGGGCATGAAGGCCGAGGGCTACAGCGGCGCGCTGAACGTGCTCGACACCGTCAACAACTTCTGGGGCTGGACCGCGGTCTCGCCCGAGATCGTGCGCGACGACCAGTGGACCGAGTTTGCCGAGGTCTATGTCAACGACAAGCACAAGCTCGGCCTCAACGACTGGTTCGAACAGCACGCGCCGCAGGCCCAGGCACAGGTGATCGAGCGCATGCTCGAGGCCGCGCGCAAGGGCTACTGGAAAGCCGACAGCAAGTTGCTGCAGACGCTGGCGCAGCGCTATCAGGACCTGGCGCAGCGGCACGACATCCTCAGCCACAACCGCGCGTTCAACCAGTATCGCGAGCAGCAGGCCCGCGCCGCCGCGCCGGGCTATGGCCTGCAGCCGCGCGCTGCGGCGCCGCGTCCGGCGCCGGCGCCAACGCCGCCGCAGCCTGCCGTCGCGGCACCCGCTCCGGCACCCGCACCCGCGCCGAACCCGCCGCAGCCCGTGCAAGGCATGGAGCTGGTGGAGCGCAAGCCGCCCGCGGCCGAGATCGTGCCGGTGCTGTCGTGGCTGGCCGGCGGCATCGCGCTGGCGGCGGCGATCGCGGGCGGCGCGCTCAGCGCGCGGCGGCGCCAGGTCGCTGCATCCGGCAGCTGGCTGCCGGAACGGCGCTGAGGCCACCAGGATATCCATCGCATTCAACGAGACAAGACATGACACCCACCCTGCTCGAAACCCTGATGTACGACGTCGGCCAGCTGTTCCTGATCCCGACGCTGGCGCTGATCGCGCTGCTGTTTCTCTATGCCTTCTGGGCCCTCGGCGAATTCGCCATGCAGGCCTGGCTGCGCGCGCGCCATCCGGTCGCCAGCGGGCGCGGCTACGTGCTGGTGGCCTGGGCGCGCAGGCACAAGGTGGCCGATGCCGACGCGCTCGACGTCGCCGCGCACCGCCTGCTGGAGCGCCCGCGCATTGCCACGCGCGTGGCGCCGATGCTGGGGCTGGTGGCGACCATGATCCCGATGGGCCCGGCGCTGAAGGGGCTGTCGGGTGGCAACCTGGCCAATGTGGGCGAGAATCTCACCATCGCCTTCTCCGCGGTGATCCTGGCGCTGATCGCGGCCAGCATCACGTTCTGGGTGGTCAACGTGCGCCGGCGCTGGCTGGCTGAGGAACTGGTGTGGCTGGCGCAGTCGCGGCCGCAGTGGGAGGTGGACGAATGAAGTTCCTGGAAGAGAGCGAGGCCGACGACCCGATCCTGTCGGTGGTGAACCTGATCGACGTGTTCCTGGTGGTGATCGCCGCGCTGCTGGTGGCGATCGCGCAGAACCCGGCCAACCCGTTCACCCATGATGACGTCACCATCATCAAGAATCCCGGCAAGCCGAACATGGAGATCGTGTCGCGCCAGGGCGAGAAGGTGGTGCGCTACCAGGCCAGCGGCCAGGTCGGCAGCGGCGACGGCATCAAGGCCGGCGTGGCGTACCGGATGCAGGACGGATCGATGGTGTACGTGCCGGAGCAGCCGCCGCCGCAGGCGTCGGTGCCGGCGACTGAAACGAGATAAGGGAGACCGCGTGATCTCATTCCGTTTGTGCGCGGCCGCCACGCTGGCCGCTGCCGTTGCCGTGCTGAGCGCCGGCTGTGCGGCCCCGGGGCCGGCGCCATCCGCGCTCGGCGCTGACTTCGCCGGCAAGCCCTACGTGCTGCTGGGCGAGGTCCACGACAACGCCATCGGCCAGCAGCAGCGGCTGGAGGCGCTGACCCGCGCGATCGAGCAAGGCTGGCGCCCGGCCATCGCCATGGAGCAGTTCGACCGCGAGCGCCAGGCCGACATCGACCGGGCCCGCCGCGAGCGCCCGCGCGATGCCGACTACCTGATCGCGCAGGCCGGCGGGGGCGCGTGGCAGTGGCCGTTGTACAAGCCGGTGGTGGCGCTGGCGCTGCAGTATGACTTGCCGCTGGTCGCCGCCAACCTGTCGCGCGCCGATGCGGGCAAGATCGTGCGCGGCGGGCTCGACGGGCTGTTTTCCGCGGCCGAGCGGCAGCGCCTTGGCCTGACCGGCGCGCTGCCGCCGGACCTGGTGGCGGCGCAGACCGCGGTGCTCGACCACGGGCATTGCGGCAATTTCCCCAAGGCGATGCTGCCCGGCATGCTGGCGGCACAGGCCGCGCGCGACGCGGTGATGGCGCAGGCGTTGCGGCCTTATGCGGGTCGCGGCGCGGTGCTGATCGCGGGGAACGGGCATGTGCGGCGCGATGTGGGGGTGCCACGCTGGCTGGGCGGTGACGCAGCGCAGGCGCTCAGCATCGGCTATGTGGAAAACGCGCCGGAAGAGGGTAAGTTCGATAGGGCGGTGGTGGTGCCGGCGGTCGGGCGCAAGGATCCTTGCCTGCAGGCGAAGCCGGCGGGGTGAGGTGGTGTTTCAGTGCCGGCGTCTCCACGAAGTGCCGCCCTTCCACCCGTCCACTCTCCTCCATCCACGTAAACCCCACCCCCCTCTCCCCCGATTTGACAGCCTTTTGACAGTTTCCCCCGCCTAGAATCCGCCCCAAGGCCGGAAGTTCCGGCCTGACGTTCACCAAAATCCAAGAACAGTCCCGGCCAGCCCCCGCCGCGCCGGACAGGAGACAAGCCCGAAGCCGCGCTGATGCGCACGCCCCGGGCGCACATCCCGTCCCGCAACGCCGTGGCCGCCGGAACCCCCGGGTCGGATCGCGGCCGCCATCGACTGGCAAGCGATCACCGGTATTACCAAGGAGACCGCCATGCGCCGTACCTATTTCCGCTTCGCCCATGCCGTGATGGCATCCGCCACCCTTGCAGCCGCTGCCGTGGCCGCACCCGCCTTCGCCATGGACAACGTCAAGGTCATGATCGGCGCCAATCCCGGCGGCGGCTTCGACCAGACCGGCCGCTCGCTGGGCGCGGCGATGATCGCCGCGGGCCAGGCCAAGGCCGCTTCGTACGACAACAAGGGCGGCGCCGGCGGCACCATCGCGCTGACGCAGTTCGTCAACACCGACAAGGGCAATCCCAACGCGCTGATGGTGGTGGGTGCCGTGATGGTCGGCGCGATCGAGACCAACAAGCCGCCGGTCACGCTGAAGAACGCCACGCCGATCGCGCGCCTGTTCGCCGACACCATGGTCATCACCGTGCCGGCCAGCTCGCCGATCAAGTCGATCAAGGACCTGACCACGCAACTGAAGGCCAACCCGGGCAGCGTCAGCTGGGGCGGCGGCTCCAAGGGCTCGATCGACCATATCCTGGCCGGCCTGGTCGCCAAGGAAAGCGGCGTGGATCCGAAGAAGGTCAACTACGTGCCGTTCCAGGGCGGCGGCGAAGCCTCGGCCTCGATCATGGGCGGGCACGTGACGGTGGGCATCGCCGGCGTGTCGGAGTTCCTGCCCTTTATCAAGAGCGGCAAGATGCGCGCGCTGGCGGTCACGTCCAAGGACCGCGTTGCCGATATCCCGACGCTGAAGGAGCAAGGCGTCAACGTCGAGATCTATAACTGGCGCGGCGTGTACGGCGCGCCGGGCATCACGCCCGAGCAGCGCAAGGCCATGATCGACGCGGTGGTCAAGGCCACCGAGAGCAAGGCCTGGAAGGACACGCTGCAGAAGAACGACTGGACCCCGTTCCTGCTGACCGGGGACGAGTTCGGCAAGTTCGTCGACAGCGAATCGACCCGCCTGGGTGGCACGCTGCGTGAACTGGGCGTGGCCAAGTAACACAGCGCCAGGCGCGCGGACTGCCGCGCCCTGCCTGCCGCCCTAACTACTCTCGCTTTACCTGTCGTGCCTGCCGACGCCGCCGGTGATCCCGGCGGCCGGAAACACGGCGCGGGGCCCGGTGTCCACCTGCGATACCGAAGACAACAACACATGTCACTGGGCCCCGCCGCCGCGCGGGCAGCATCCGCCAGCGTCGCGCACGCCCGCCCCCGCGGCCCGGCGACATGGCCAAGGAGTCTCCATGAAACCCTCGCACCTCGCCATCGGCATCGCCGTGCTGGCGATCTCGCTGTTCTTCTTCCTCGGCCTGTCCGGCATCACCGGCGACGAGGGCTATGCGGGCCTGTCGCCGCGCTTCGTGCCTACGCTGGTGGCGATCGGCCTGGCGGTGTGCGGCGCGCTGCTGACCTGGCAGGGCGTGCGCGGCGGTTTCCGCAACATGCCGGAAGAAGACGCCGAGCTGCCCAACGCGCCACACAACTTCGTCGGCTTCGTCTGGGTTGCCGCGGGCCTGGTGCTGAACATGGCGCTGATCGGCACGCTCGGCTTTGTCTTGTCGTCGACGCTGCTGATGGTCTGCGTGGCGCGCGGCTACGGCAGCCGCCGCATCGTGCGCGACGCGATCATCGGGCTGTGCATCACGGTGCCGATGTGGGCGCTGTTCGAATTCCTGCTCGGCATCAACCTGCCGCTGCTGCCCATCGCCGGCTTCTGAGCCCGCCCGTCACGCAAGGAGTCTTCGCATGGATACCCTGAACCAGCTGATGCACGGCTTTGCCGTCGCGATCACGCCGATCAACCTGATGTGGGCCCTGGTGGGCTGCTTCCTCGGCACCGCCATCGGCGTGCTGCCCGGCATCGGCCCCGCGCTGACGGTGGCGATGCTGCTGCCGCTGACCGCCAAGGTCGAGCCCACCGCGGCGCTGATCATGTTCGCCGGCATCTACTACGGCGCGATGTACGGCGGCTCGACCACCTCGATCCTGATGAACACGCCGGGCGAGTCTTCCACCATGGTCACCGCCATGGAAGGCAACCTGATGGCCAAGAACGGCCGCGCCGGCCCGGCGCTGGCGACCGCGGCGATCGGCTCGTTCGTGGCCGGCACCATCGCCACCGTGATGCTGTCGCTGTTCGCGCCGGTGGCGGCCGACGTGGCGCTGCAGTTCGGCCCGGGCGAGTACTTCATGATCATGCTGCTGGCCTTCACCACGGTCTCGGCGGTGCTGGGCTCGTCGCTGCTGCGCGGCATGACCGCGCTGTTCCTGGGCCTGGGCATCGGCCTGATCGGCATGGACTCGCTGTCGGGGCAGACGCGCTATTCGATGAACGTGCAGGAGCTGTACGACGGCATCGACATCGTGGTGGTCGCCGTCGGCCTGTTCGCGGTGGGCGAGGCCCTGTTCAACGCCTTCTTCCCGCAGCCGCCCAGCACCTACAACAAGCTCAGCTCGACCCATATGAACCGGTCGGACTGGAAGCGATCGCTGCCGGCGTGGATCCGCGGCACCTTCATCGGCTTTCCGTTCGGCCTGATCCCGGCGGGCGGCGCCGAGATCCCGACCTTCCTGTCGTATGCGACCGAGAAGAAGCTGTCGGACCACAAGGAAGAGTTCGGCAAGGTCGGCGCGATCGAAGGCGTGGCCGGCCCCGAGGCCGCCAACAACTCGGCCGTGACCGCGACGCTGGCGCCGCTGCTGACGCTGGGCATCCCCACCTCCAACACCACCGCGATCCTGCTGGCGGCGTTCCAGAACTACAACCTGCAGCCGGGGCCGATGCTGTTCCAGACCTCGGGCGACCTGGTGTGGGGCCTGCTGGCGTCGCTGTATATCGGCAACGTGATGCTGCTGGTGCTGAACCTGCCCGCGATCGGCCTGTGGGTGCGCATGCTGCGCGTGCCGACGCCGCTGCTGTACGGCGGCATCCTGATCTTCGCCGGCCTGGGCGCGTACGGCATCCGCCAGTCGTGGTTCGACCTGCTGCTGCTGTTCGTGATCGGCCTGCTGGGCATGGTGATGCGCCGCTTCGACTTCCCCACCGCACCCGTGATCGTCGGCATGATCCTCGGGCCGATGGCGGAGAAGCAGCTGCGCAACGCGCTGTCGATCGGCCAGGGCGACTGGAGCCTGTTCCTGCGCCAGCCGATCTCGGCCTCGATCCTGGCCCTGACGGTGGCGGTGGTGGTGATCCCGCGCCTGCTGCGCTGGCACGCCGGGCGCGGCAGCGCGCATGCGCAGGCAGACAACGCCGCGTGATTCGCGTTAGCATGCGATAGTCTCTCGGGGGGCCCGGCGCCATGGCGCGCGGGCCTCTTTGCTTTCCTTCGTCACAACAACAAGCGCCGGCGCCCCGCGCCAGGCCGCTGACCAATGCCGCTTGCCGCCAACCGCTGGCTGTCCGCGCTGCCCACGCTGGCGCTCGGGCTGGCCGCCGCCCTGCTCTGCACCCTCCTGCATACGCCGCTGCCGTGGATGATCGGGCCGCTGCTGGCGGTGGCGGCCGCGCGCATGGCCGGCGCCGACCTGCGCGCGCCGGCGCAGGCGCGCAATGCCGGCCAATGGGTCATCGGCGCTTCGCTTGGGCTGTATTTCACGCCGGACGTGGTGGCGCGGCTGGTGGAATACCTGCCCTACATCATCGCCGGCTCGCTGTTCGCGCTGGCGCTGGGCGCGGGCGGCGCGCTGCTGCTGCGGCGGACCACCGGCGTCGCCTTCAAGACCGCGTTCTTCTCCACCGCGATTGGCGGTGCCTCGGAGATGGCCAACCTGGCCGAGCGCAACGGCGCGCGCATCGACCAGGTGGCGGCCGCGCATTCGCTGCGGGTGCTGATGGTGGTGGTGACGGTGCCGGCGATCTTCCAGTACGGCGGCATCCACGGGCTCGACCCGTATATCCCGGGCCCGCGCGTGGTCAGTGCGCCGGGGCTGGTGGCGCTGGTGGCGATCACGCTGGGTGTGGCTTTGCTGGTGAAGCGGCTGAACATGCCCAACCCGTTCGTGATCGGCACGCTGCTGGCAGCCGCGGTGCTGACCGCCTGCGGCATCGAGCTGTCGGCGATCCCCACCTGGATGAGCCGGGCCGGACAGTTGCTGATCGGGGTGTCGCTGGGGGTGCGTTTCTCGCGCGAGTTCCTGCATACCGCGCCGCGCTTCCTGTCGGGGGTGGCGCTGTACACCGTGCTGGCGCTGGTGGTGTCGGCGCTGTTCGGCTGGGGACTGGCGGCGCTGTCGGGCGCGCATCCGGCCACGGTGATCCTGGGCACCACGCCGGGCGGCATCGCCGAGATGTGCATCACCGCCAAGGTGCTGGAGGTGGGTGTGCCGCTGGTGACGGCCTTCCACGTGATCCGGATGGCGTTCGTGGTGCTGGCCACCGGGCCCCTGTATCATTGCCTCAAACATCGCGTCGCGCCGGAGGAGACGGAATAGCGGTCCGCCACAGGATCGCCATGGCGCGGCCAGACAGAACAAGGAGCCTCATGCCCGAAGCCCTGACCCTTGCCGACATCGACGCCACGCTCGAGCGCGTGCTGGCGCCGTGGGTACGCCAGCTCGGCCTGCGCGCCGAAGCCGTCGATGAGCGCGGCGTGACGCTGCGCCTGCCGTTCAGCGAATCGTTCCGCCATGCGGGCGGCGTGGTCTGCGGCCAGGTGCTGATGTCCGCCGCGGATACCGCCATGATCGTTGCCGTGGCCAGCGCGCTGGGCGCGTTCCGGCCGATGACCACGGTCACGCTGACCACCAACTTCATGCGCCCCGTGATCGACGGCGACGTGCTGGTGCGCGCCAATGTGCTGCGGCTGGGCAAGACCGTGGTGTTCGGCGAGATCGAGCTGACCGGCACCGACGGCAAGCTGGCGGTGCAGGCCACCACCACCTACGCCCTGCTCTGACGCGCTCCGGATCTTCCATGGCTTGCGGTGACGCCAATCCCTTCGACCAGGTCGTCTTTGCCGGCGGCGGCAACCGCTGCTGGTGGCAGGCGGGCTGGTGGGACACGGTCGCGCCGGAACTGCAACTGCGTCCGCGCGTGATCGCCGCGATCTCGGCCGGCGCGGCCACCGCCTGCATGGTCTATGCGCACGACTCGCACCAGACCATGGACTATTACCGCGCGGTGCTGGCCGACAACCGGCGCAATGCCTACTGGGGCAACCTGCTGCGCAACGAGCGCGTGTTCCCGCATTACGGCATCTACCGCACCGCGCTGCTGACCATCTTTGCCGATGGGCGCCTCGCACCTGCAGCAGGCGCCCGAGATCCGCATCGGCGTGGCGCATATCCCGCGCTGGAGCGGCCCGCGCCTGGCGGTGGCGGCCGGGCTGCTGGCCTACAACATCGACAAGCACGTGCTCAAGACGCTGCACCCGCGGCTGGGGCGCAAGCTGGGCTTCCGGCCCGAGTTCGTGCGCGCGCAGGACTGCGCCTCGCCCGAGCAGTTGGCCGACCTGCTGCTGCAGTCGGCGTCGACGCCGCCGTTCACGCCCGTGCTGCGCCGCGACGGGCGCCCGGTGCTGGACGGCGGACTGGTCGACAACGTGCCGGTCGACGCGCTCGACGCCGCGCCCGGCAATGTGCTGGTGCTGGTCACGCGGCTGTACCCGCGCCCGCGCCGTTTCGTGCTCGACCAAGGCGGCCAGCGCCGCCTGTACCTGCAGCCCTCGCAGCGCGTGCCGATCTCGAGCTGGGACTACACCCGGCCCGACGCCATGACGCACGCCTACGAACTCGGCCGCCGCGACGGGGAAACTTTCCTGCGCGAGTGGCCATCGATCCTGAATACCGAACTGCGGCCCGCTGCCTAGTTTCCGTGTTGCTGGCGCTGGCCTGATGATTGTCGATGCGGCCCGCGTGCCGCGACAGGAGGCATGGATGACCAAACGCCAGACACCGCTTTCCACAGCGCCAGGGGCCAGCGCGGCCAGCGCGCCGCGGCGCGCCCGCGAAGTCAGCGCGGCGCCGCCGGTGCAGCAGGTGCCGCGCGCGCGCAGCGGCCGCAGCCGTCGCAACGACAAGTCGCGCGAGGCCGACCTGGTGGTGATCGGCGGCGGCTCGGCCGGCGTGGCGTGCGCGCGGCGCGCGGCCGCGCATGGCGCGCGCGTGATCCTGGTCGAGCGCGACGCCATTGGCGGCACCTGCGTCAACCGCGGCTGCGTGCCCAAGAAGATGCTGTCCTACGGGGCCTCGTGGTCGGCCATCCTGTCGGGCTGCCTGTCCCACACCGGCGGACACGAGGACTGGCGCGATGCCATCGTGCGCGTCAACGCCGAGGTCGCGCGTCTGAACGTGGGCTACACCCAGCGCCTGACCGATTCCGGCGTCGAAGTCCTGCACGGCGAGGCACGCGTCACCGGGCCGGAGGAAGTCTGCGTCGGCGACGAGACCATCCGTGCGCGCCGCATCCTGATCGCCACCGGCGCGCGCCCGCGCACGCTCGAGGTGCCGGGGGGCGACCTGGCCGCAAGCTCCGACGACGTCTTCACCTGGCAGAGCCTGCCCGCGTCAGTCGCCGTCATCGGCGGCGGCTATATCGGCGTGGAACAGGCCTCGATCCTGTCGCGCTACGGCGTGAAGGTAGACCTGATCGTCGCCGGCGAGCGGCTGCTGCCGCATTTCGACCACGACATCGGCGCGGCGCTGGCCGACGCGCTGACCGCGCGCGGCGTGCGGCTGCACCTGAACGCGCGCGTGCACCTGCTGAGCCAGGCCAACGGCGCCGTCGAAGTCTGCTACCAGCCTACCAACGACCCGGCCCGCGCCGGCCAGACCGAGTCCGTGCGCGCGCAGGCCGCGCTGGCGGCGATCGGGCGCGTTTCCAACGTGCAGGGCCTGGGGCTGGAAGCGCTGGGCGTGGCCTTCGGCGAACGGGGCGGCATCCGCGTGGACCGCCAGTTCCGCAGCAGCGTGCGTAGCGTCTATGCGCTGGGCGATGCTATCGACGGCCTGCACCTGACGCCGGTGGCCACCGCGCAGGGCCGCTGGCTCGCCGACCGCCTGTTCGGGCGGCGCGGCGAACGCGCCGATTTCGATTTCGTGCCGACCGCGGTGTTCTGCGAGCCCGCCATCGGTGCGGTGGGATTGACCGAAGCCCAGGCCATCGAGGCCGCCGGCAAGCCCGAGCGTATCCGTACGGTGGTCAAGCGCTTTGTCTCGCTGGAGCATCGCTTTGCCGGCACGCCGCATCAGTCGGTGTTCAAGCTGGTGCTCAATGCGCGCAGCGGGCGCGTGCTGGGGGTGCACCTGATGGATAACGCGGCGCCGGAGATTGTGCAGGCGCTGGCGGTGGCGTTAAGGCTGGGGGTAAGGGAGTCGCATTTGCAGACGACGGTGCAGGTGCATCCTACGGTGGCGGAGGAGTTGTTTGGATAGGTTTCGGCATGCCTGATAGGGCTGGCGGTCTTGGTTATTGGGGGCGTCGATGTTGATGACATGCTGTTGGCTGTTGAACCGCGTGGTTCCGCCCTGCTGGGCGGGTCACTTTTTGGCCGAGCGCCGAAAAGTAACCAAAAAGCGCGTTGATTGCCCTGCGGGCGGCATGTCTTATCGTAGTGTGCCTGGGGGTTTTCGTACGGGGCTTTGCTTCCTCACATAGCTAGACTGCCTGCCGCGGTGGTGCACCACGGTGGCAGGGGCGTTGAAGTGCAGGTTGAACGAGCCCAGAGCGCGGAGTGGTCCCTGCTGCGAGTCTTACCGTAGGAACGCCTTCGGCTGCTGCGCCGACCCTATCGCGGGGCGTGGGCCCTGGCACGGAACGCGTCGCTGCGCTCGCTTGGCGCTCGAACGCGTCCGCTGTCGCCGGTTTTCTCCCCTCTCCCGCCTGCGGGAGAGGGGCGGGGGTGAGGGCGGGTGCCTCCACGGAGTCGGATGTCCAGATCCGTGGACCCGGTCGTAAACCTAGCTACCTTCCACCGGCAATCTCAACACCGCACGCACCCCAGTCCCCTGCTCCCCTTCCCCCAATTCCACCGTCCCGCCAAACCGCGCCGCCATCTCCCGCGAAATCGCCAGCCCCAGCCCGGAGCCGGGCTCCGCGTTGCCCACGCGCCGGTAGAACCGTGCGAACACTTTCTCGCGTTCCTCGGCCGGAATGCCGGGACCATCGTCCTCTACCACCAGGCAGGCGTGATCGCCCGAGCGCGTTGCCGACAGCGTGATGCGGCTGCCGCGGGGGGAGTACTGGATCGCGTTGTGGACCAGGTTGGCCAGCGCCTCGCGCAGCAGCGCGGCGTCGGCGCGCACCGGCAGCGCCAGCCCCGGTACCGGCTCCCAGCCGAAGTCCTGCTGCTTGCCGCGCGCCAGCGGCAGGTAGTCCAGCGCCACCTGCTCGGCGACGGTGACGGCATCGATGACGTCGATGCCTTCGCCTGGCTCGCTTTGCTGTGCGGCGTCGCCGCGGTGCTGGCGTACCCGCGCCAGCGCCAGCAGCTGGTTGGTCAGGCGCGCGGCCTGCTCCAGCTGGATGACGATGCCGCCCACGGCTTCGCCGGCGGCCGCGCGCGCGGCGGCGGGGTCGGCGGCAGGGTCGGCGGCAGGGTCGGCGGCAGGGGCGGCGGCGTTGAGCTGGCGCTGGGCGTACTCGGCCTGGGTCTTGAGGATGGCCAGCGGGGTGCGCAGCTGGTGCGCGGCATCGGCGATGAACTGCGCCTGCGACTGCGCCATCGCGGCCGAGCGCGATACGTGCAGGTTGACCGCATCGACCAGCGGGCGCACCTCGGCCGGCACGCGCTCGAACACGAGCGGGGTCAGGTCCTCGGGCGAGCGCGCCTCGACGTCGTCGCGCACGCGCGCCAGCGGGCGCAGCACGTAGGTGACCCCGCCCACCAGGATCGCGGCGCTCAGCAGGATCAGCAGCAGGTCGCGCGCGAGCGCGCTGCGCCATACCGAGCCGATCAGCGCGCTGCGCGGCTCGGCGGTCTCGGCCACCTGGATGATCACGCGCATGCGCGCATCGGGCCGGTACACCGGGCGCGCCATCGCGGCGATGCGCACCGCCTCGCCCAGGTATTCGGCGTCGTAGAAGCGCGGCTGATTGTTGACCAGCGGGCCGCGCGGCAGCGGCAGGTCGCTGTAGCCGGTCACGGTCTCGACCTGGCCGGCGCGCTCGGTCGAGACGCGGTAGAACACATGGGTCTGCGCCGCGGTCTCGAAGATCTCCATGGCGGCGTCGGGCAGCGTCAGCTGGACGTTGTCGCCGGCCATGCCGATGGCATTGTCGATGGCGCGGATCGAGCCGTAGAGCGAACGGTCGTAGGCGGTGTTGGCGGCGTCGCGCAGGGTGCCGTAGGTCAGCCAGGTGTCGATCGCCATCATCGCCGCCAGCGCCGGCAGCAGCAGCAACAGCAATTGCCGGCGCAGGCTGCCGCGGCGCCACAGCAGCACCGGGTGCCGCATCTCAGCCCTTCGCCTCCGGCTCCAGCAGGTAGCCGAAGCCGCGCAGCGTGACGATGGTGACCCCGTGCCCGGCCAGCTTCTTGCGCAGCCGGTAGACCAGCACCTCGATCGCGTCGGGCGAGACGTCGGCGTCGAGCGAGAACACCTTGTCGAGCAGCTGCGCCTTGGTCAGCGGCTGGCCGCTGCGTGCCAGCAGCGCGCCCAGCAGGGTCGATTCGCGCGGCGTCAGCGCCAGCGGCGCGCCGCCCAGCGTGAAGCTGCGGGTCTCGCCGTCGAATACCAGCGTGCCGCACTGCAGGCGCGGATGCGCGCGCCCGCGGCTGCGGCGGATCAGCGCCAGCAGCCGCGCTTCCAGCTCGGCAATGGCGAAGGGCTTGGGCAGGTAGTCGTCGGCGCCCAGGTTCAGGCCGCGCACGCGCTCGTCGAGCGTGTCCTGCGCGGTCAGGATCAGCACCGGGGTGCGGTCGTCGCGCCCGCGCATGGACTTGAGCACGGCCAGCCCGTCCTTGCCCGGCAGCCGCAGGTCCAGCAGCACGGCGTCGTATTCCTCGGCCTGCAGGCGCGCCTCGGCCTGCAGGCCGTCGGCGACGTGCTCGATCACGAAGCCGCCCTGCTCCAGCGCGCGGGCGACCCAGCGTGCCAGTTCGACTTCATCCTCCACCAGCAGGATGCGCATGCCGGTCTCCTCCTGTGCCGGTTGGTTCTATGTTAGTTGCGGCGCGCACACGCGGGAACAAGGCATGGCAAGCGCCCGTAAAACCGGGGGCAGCACCGATGGAGCGCGCCCGCCGCGGGCGCCTATAATACCCTCGCCCCGCCGGTCCCGGCGCGCTCGCCGCTTTCCCCGGCACCACCGGCAGTCCCTCCGTCCCGAGCACCGTGTCCCCGCGTTCGTCCCAGCCGTTCCAACCTTCCCTGCCTTGTCTGACCGACTGCGCTTCGCCCCCTTCGGGACAGCGCCGCCGCCTGCTGGGCGCCGCGCTGCTGGGTGGCGCCGCATGGCCCCTTCATGCCCAGTCAAGGCCGCCGGCGCCGCCGCCGGGATACCCGTCAGGGTATGACGCCACCATTGCCGGCGCGCTGCGCGAAGGCATGGTCACGGTGTACGCGTCGACCGACCTGGAGGTGGCGCGGCCGCTGATTGCCGCGTTCGAGGCGCGCTATCCCGGCATCCGCGTGCATTACCAGGATCTCAACACGGTCCAGCTCAACCAGCGCTTCCTGGCCGAGACCGCGGCGCTGTCCGGCCAGCCGCCCGGGCCGCGGGCCGTCTTTGCCGATGTGCTGTGGAGCACCGCCATGGACCTGCAGATCAAGCTGGTCAACGACGGCCACGCGCAGCGCTACGCCTCGCCCGAGCGCGGCGGCCTGCCGGGCTGGGCGGTGTGGCGCGACGAGGCCTGGGGCACCACCTTCGAGCCCGCGGTGATCGTCTACAACCGCCACCACCTGGCCGGCATGCGCCCGCCGCGCAGCCGCAGCGGGCTGGCGCGGCTGCTGCAGGAACACGCGCCGCGCTGGCACGGCAAGGTGGTGACGTATGACGTGGAGCGTTCGGGGGTGGGCTACCTGCTGGCGCAGCAGGACGCGCGCATGGGCAGCGAGTTCTGGTACCTGGCGCAGGCGCTGGGCCGTGCCGGGGTGCAGCTGTCGGCGTCCACCGCGGAGATGATCGAGCGCATTGCCGGCGGCGAGCTGGTGATGGGCTACAACCTGCTGGGGTCCTATGCCCTGTCGCTGATGCAGCGCGGCGCGGCCATCGATGTGATCGCCCCGAGCGACTACACGCTGGTGATGTCGCGCGTGGCCTTTATCGCGCGGCGCGCGCCGCGGCCCAATGCGGCGCGGCTGTGGCTGGACTACCTGCTGTCGCGCGAGGGCCAGGCGTTGCTGGCCAAGTCCACTTCGCAGCTCTATACCATCCGCACCGACACCGACAGCGTGCACACGGCCGCGGCGCTGTCGGAGCGGCTCGGCTACGCGCTCAAGCCGATCAGCGTCGGCCCGGGGCTGCTGGCGGCGCAGGACGCCATGCGCAAGCGCGCGTTCCTGGCGCGCTGGCGCGAGGCCATGCGCGGCTAGCGCGACGCCCGCGCTCGACAGCAGCGGGGCTCAGGGCACCAGGTCGGGGGTATCGAGGCTGCCGTTCGGCGCGCCGGCGCAGGCCTGCCGGCACAGCGTGGACAGCTCCTGGTCCAGCTCGGCCATCGGGCGCGGCACGTAGCCGTGGCGCAGCGCCGGCGAAAACTTCAGGGTATCGATGAAGGCGTCGGACAGGCGCTCGGCATTGGCGTCGAGGTTGAAGTCCTGCGGCGAGAACAGCCAGTGCGCCAGCACCCCGCCCACCGCGGCATGGAAGGCATTGACGGCCAGGTCCAGGTCCAGGTCGGCGGGCAGCTGGCCGCGCTCCACGGCCAGGCGCAGGTGCTCGCGCATCTTGACCAGGCCATCCTGGTGGGACTGGCGCTGGCGCTCGAAGATGGCGCCGTTGTCCTGCACCATTTCGCACTTGTGGAAGATGATCTCGAAGACCCGGCGCCAGCGCGGATTGATCACGGTCTGGCGCATTACATAGGCGCAGATGTCGCGGATGCCGCCGAGCGGGTCTTCCTGGCGCGCCAGCCGCTCCGGCTCGATCAGCGCCTCCACCGGCAGGTGGACGCGGTCGCACATGGCGGCGAACACGTCGCTCTTGTTCTTGAAGTGCCAGTAGATCGCGCCGCGCGTGACCCCGGCCGCCTCGGCAATGTCGGCCAGCGACGGGCGGGCCACGCCGCGGGCGTGAAACACGGCCTCGGCCGCGTCGAGTATCCGGTGGCGCGTCTCAAGCGCCTCTTCCTTGGTGCGTCTGACCATGATTGTCTCTGCTGCCGGCGGCATGTCGCGATCGCGCGATCATGGCCGGTCTGGTTGATTCTCCCTGGTGCGGCTGCCTCGGCAGGCACACCTGCCCGCAGCGTGTCTCCGGTGGGTCGTTGTCATCACATGATGGGCATTGCCACGCTTGCGAGCCGACACGACGGCGCGCATCCTAACCCGGGCCGGCGGTTCGCGCCCTGATCCCGGGGGTAGATTCCACGCATTTCGTACCGATCCGGTCGGGGAGCAGTAGGGACGTGCGTGTTGCCATGGCTTTCCGGTCATGTTGTGCGCCGAAAGCCCCATCGCGACATCAACTTAACATACATGCTTGAATGTATATATAATACGCGCTTGCCCGGCATTCGGCCAGCCGCCCACTGTGACCTACCCAGCACGGCGGGCAATCCTGCCGCAGGCCAGCCGGACAAATTATCCAGTCGTTACACAAAAGCCACCGTTCGTCGCAATCGTCACCGCGACGCCGCGATTTGTGGCTAGCATCACGCTTTTGCCCGCCGCAAAGCCTTGCGGCGCGCCATGTCGTTCCCGTTTGTCCGATGACAGGCCGGGGCGGCACGGCGGATCTCAAATTGCCATCATGGGGTTATCGATGAGGAAGTCCCAACCTATCCGTTGCGTTGCAGCCTACGCACTAGCGGCCCTGTCGGCCGTGGCGCTGTCCGCCTGCGGCGACAAGAAGGCCGAGGGCGGCGCCCCGCCGCCGCCTGAAGTGGGCGTGGTCACCGTGACGCCGTCGTCGGTCGCCGTCGTCAATGAACTGCCGGGCCGCCTTGAAGGCGTGCGCACGGCCGAAGTGCGCGCGCGCGTCGAAGGCATCGTGCTGTCGCGCAACTACACCGAGGGCGGCGAAGTGAAGGCCGGCCAGGTCATGTTCCGCATCGACCCCGCCTCCTACCAGGCCGAGCTGGCCTCGGCCCAGGCCGCGTTGCAGCGCGCCGAAGCCAACGCCGTGTCGGCGCGCCTGAAGGCCGACCGCTACAAGCCGCTGGTGGCGGTCAACGCGGTCAGCAAGCAGGAGTACGACGACGCTGTCGCCGCCGCCGGCCAGGCCAACGCCGACGTGGCGTCGGCCAAGGCGGCGGTGCGCACCGCCCAGATCAACCTGGGCTACACCACCGTGACCGCGCCGATCAGCGGCCGGGCCGGCCGCGCGCTGGTGACCGAAGGCGCGCTGGTGGGCAAGGGCGAGGCGACCAAGCTGGCGCTGGTGGAGCAGGTCGACCCGATGTGGGTCACCTTTACCCAGCCGGCCTCCGAAGTCACGCGCCTGCGCCGCGCCATCGAGTCCGGCGCGGTCAAGGGCGTCAACGGCGGTGCCAACGTGCACCTGTTCGTCGAAGACGGCCGCGAGTATGCGCACACCGGCAAGCTGCTGTTCTCCGACATGACGGTCGACCCGACCACCGGCGCGATCACGCTGCGCGCGCAGTTCCCCAACCCGAACCGCGAACTGCTGTCGGGCACCTTCGTGCGCGTGAAGATCGAGCAGGGCGTGGATGAGAACGCCCTGACCGTGCCGCAGCGCGCGCTGATCCGCGGCGCCCAGGGTGCCAGCGTGATGGTGGTGGGTGCCGACGGCAACGTCGCGGCGGTGCCGGTCAAGGCGCCGCAGGCGATCGGTGACCGCTGGATCGTGACCGAAGGCCTGAAGGGCGGCGAGAAGGTGATCGTCGAGGGCCTGCAGAAGGTCAAGGTCGGCGCGCCGGCCAAGCCGGTGCCGTTCGTGCAGGCGGGCGCCTCGGCGCCGGCCGCCACGCCGACCGCGGCTTCCGCTGCCCCGGCCTCGGCCCCCAAGGCCGAAGCGAAGCAGGAAGCGAAGGCCGAGGGCAAGCAAGGCTGAAACCGCCGGGCCGCGACGGCTGACGCCAGCCGCCGCGGCACACAGGGCTAGACAAAGAGGGAGCCAGTCTTATGGCCAAGTTTTTTATCGACCGGCCGGTGTTCGCGTGGGTGCTCGCGCTGATCATCGTGCTGGGCGGCATATTGTCGATCCTGCAACTGCCGATCGCGCAATATCCGAACATCGCCCCGCCGACGATCTCGGTCACCGCCACCTATCCGGGTGCGTCGGCCAAGACGCTGGAGGATTCCGTCACCTCGGTGATCGAGCAGGAGCTTAACGGCGCCCCCAACCTGCTCTACTACAGCTCCACCAGCGAGTCGTCCGGCCTGGCCAGCATCACCATCGCCTTTGCGCCGGGCTCGAACGTCGACCTGAACTCGGTCGAGGTGCAGAACCGCCTCAAGCGCGTGGAAGCGCGCCTGCCGGCGGAGGTGCGCCAGCAGGGCGTGCGCGTCGACAAGGCCGGGAACAACTACATGATGTTCCTGACGGTGTCGTCCAAGTCCGGCACGGCCAGCGCGATCCAGCTCGGCAACTACGTCTCGGCGCAGGTGATCGACTCGATCCGGCGCGTGCCCGGCGTGGGCCAGGCCGACCTGTTCGGCACCGAGTACGCGATGCGGATCTGGCTGGACCCGGCCAAGCTGACCGGCTTCAACCTGACCCCGACCGACGTCACCGCCGCGGTCGGCGAGCAGAACATCCAGGTCGCCGTGGGCGAGCTGGGCGGCACGCCGTCGCCCAAGGGCACCGAACTCAATGCCACCGTCACCACCGAAAGCCGGCTGACCACGCCCGAGCAGTTCGGCAACATCCTGCTGCGCACCAACCCGGACGGGTCGTCGGTGCGCATCAAGGACGTCGGCCGCGTGGAACTGGGCGGTGCCGACTACTCGACCCAGGCCCGCACCAACGGCAAGCCGTCGGCGGCCATCGCCATCAAGCTGGCCCCGACCGGCAACGCGCTCGCCACTGCCACCGCGGTGCGCGCCAAGATGGAAGAGCTGTCGAAGAACTTCCCGGGAGACTACGAGTACTCGGTGCCGTACGACACCTCGGCCTTCGTCAAGATCTCGATCGAGGAAGTGATCAAGACCCTGCTCGAAGCCGTGGTGCTGGTGTTCCTGGTGATGTACCTGTTCCTGCAGAACTTCCGCGCCACGCTGATCCCGACGCTGGTGGTGCCGATCGCGCTGCTGGGCACCTTCGGCGCGCTGCTGGCGTTCGGCTTCTCGATCAACGTGCTGACCATGTTCGGCATGGTGCTGGCGATCGGTATCCTGGTGGACGATGCCATCGTGGTGGTCGAGAACGTCGAGCGGATCATGAGCGAGGAAGGACTCTCGCCACGTGAAGCCACACGCAAGGCCATGGGCCAGATCACCGGCGCCATCGTCGGCATCACGCTGGTGCTGACCGCGGTGTTCATCCCGATGGCGTTCTTCTCGGGCTCGGTGGGCAACATCTACCGCCAGTTCTCGCTGTCGCTGATCGCTTCGATGGCGTTCTCGGCGCTGCTGGCGCTGACGCTGACCCCGGCGCTGTGCGCGACCATGCTCAAGCCGGTGGAAGCGGGCCATCACCATGAGAAGAAGGGTTTCTTCGGCTGGTTCAACCGCACCTTCGCCACGGCCTCGACCGGCTACCAGGGCGTGGTCGCGCGCATCCTCAAGCGCACCGGCCGCTACCTGATCATCTACGCGCTGATCATCGCCGGCGTGGTGGTGCTGTTCAAGCGCCTGCCGTCGTCGTTCCTGCCCGATGAAGACCAGGGCTACATGATCACCGTGGTGCAGCTGCCCAACGGCGCGACCCAGGACCGTACCATCGGCGTGCTCAAGCAGATCGAGGACTACTACCTGCAGAAGGAAAGCAAGGTGGTGGACCAGATGATCACGGTGGCGGGCTTCTCCTTCTTCGGCCGCGGCCAGAACGGCGGTATCGCGTTCGTGCGCCTGAAGGACTGGAAGGAACGCACCGGCGAGGGCGAGACCGCGCAGGCGCTGGTCGGCCGTGCCTTCGGCGCGCTGTCGTTCATCAAGGACGCGATCATCTTCCCGCTCAATCCGCCGGCGATTTCCGAGCTGGGCAACTCCTCGGGCTTTGACTTCCGCCTGCAGGACCGCACCGGCCAGGGCCACGCCAAGCTGATGGAAGCGCGCAACATGATGCTCGGCATGGCCGCGCAGAGCCCGGTGCTGATGGGCGTGCGTCCGGAAGGCCAGGAAGACGCGCCGCAGCTGCAGATCGACATCGACCGCGAGAAGGCCAAGGCGCTCGGCGTCTCGGTGGCGAGCATCAACTCGACGCTGTCGATCGCCTTCGGCTCCAACTACGTCAACGACTTCATCTACGAAGGCCGCGTGCGCAAGGTGATCGTGCAGGCCGAAGGCGCCGACCGCCGGCTGCCCGACGACCTGACCAAGCTGCGCGTGCGCAACAGCAACGGCGACATGGTGGCGTTCGCGGCGTTCGCGACCTCGAAGTGGGTGATGGGCTCGCCGCGCCTGGAGCGCTACAACGGCATGCCGGCGGTGAAGCTGGCGGGCCAGGCCGCGCCGGGCCGCAGTACCGGCGAAGCCATGCGCGTGATGGAGGAGAACTTCGCCAAGCTGCCGCCGGGCTTCGGCTTCGAGTGGTCCGGACAGTCGTACGAAGAACGCCTGGCCGGCTCGCAGGAACCGATCCTGTACACGCTGTCGCTGATCATCGTGTTCCTGTGCCTGGCCGCGCTGTATGAAAGCTGGTCGATCCCGTTCTCGGTGCTGCTGGTGGTGCCGCTGGGCGTGCTGGGCGCGCTGCTGGGCGTGACGCTGCGCGGCATGCCCAACGATGTGTACTTCAAGGTGGGCCTGATCGCCACCATCGGCCTGTCGGCGAAGAACGCCATCCTGATCGTGGAATTCGCCAAGGACCTGCAGGCGCAGGGCAAGGGCCTGATCGAAGCCACGCTGGAAGCGGTGCACCTGCGCTTCCGCCCGATCCTGATGACGTCGATGGCGTTCATCCTGGGCGTGCTGCCGCTGGCGATCGCCACCGGCGCGGGCTCGGGCAGCCAGCGCGCCATCGGTACCGGCGTGATGGGCGGGATGATCACGGCCACGGTGCTGGCGATCTTCCTGGTGCCGGTCTTCTTCGTCGTGGTGCGCAAGCGCTTCAAGGGCAGTGCCCGCCAGCGCATGCTGGACCAGAAGTGGCACGACCCCCAAGAGGAAATCTGAACATGACCAAGACTCTGACCACACTGCTGCTGGTGGCCGGCGTTCTGACGGGGTGCACGCTGGCGCCCCACTATGACCGCCCTGCCCCGCCGGTGGCAGACAGCTTCCCGACGGCGCCCGAAGGCTATGCCACCGCCGAGGTGAAGAGCGGCGAAACCCGCCGCGCCGCCGACATCGGCTGGCGCGAGTTCTTCCGCGACCCGCGCCTGCAGGCGCTGATCGCGACCTCGCTGGAAAACAACCGCGACCTGCGCACCGCGGCGCTGCGCATCGAGGAAGCGCGCGCGCTGTACCAGGTGCAGCGCGCCGACCTGCTGCCCACGGTCAACGTCAACGGCGGCTACACCCGGGCCCGCACCACTGCCGCCGAGGCGGCGACGGTGCTCGGGCAGCCGGGCGTGACCGAGGTGTACCAGGTCGGCCTGGGCATCTCGTCGTACGAGCTCGATTTCTTCGGGCGCGTGCGCAGCCTGTCCAATGCCGCGCTGGCGCAGTATTTCGCCACCGAAGAGGCGCGCCGCTCGGCGCATATCTCGCTGGTCTCGGAAGTCGCCAAGGCCTACCTGGCCGAGCGCGCCTACGCCGAGCAGTACGAGCTGGCGCGCGACTCCCTGAAGGCGCGCGAAAGCACCTACGGGCTGGCCAAGCAGCGCTTCGAGGCCGGCGCCACCTCGGCGCTGGACCTGCGTGACAACGAGTCGCTGGTGGCGCAGGCACGCGTCGCCGCGGCGCAGCTGGCACGCCAGCGCGCGCAGGCGCATAACGCGCTCGAAGTGCTGGTGGGCAAGCCCATCGGCACCATCGAGAACCTGCCCGAGCCGATGCGCCTGTCGGACGAGCGCATCATCAGCGATATTCCGCCGGGGCTGCCGTCGGACCTGCTCGAGCAGCGTCCCGACATCCGCCAGGCCGAGCAGCTGCTGCTGTCGGCCAACGCCAATATCGGCGCGGCGCGCGCGGCGTTCTTTCCGCGCATCACGCTGACCGCCAGCGGCGGCACCATCAGCCCGACGTTCTCCGGGCTGTTCGATGCCGGCACGCGCGCCTGGTCGTTCGCGCCGCAGCTGGTGCTGCCGATCTTCGACTTCGGCCGCAACCTGTCCAACCTGGACCTGGCCAACGTGCGCAAGAACATCCAGATCGCCAACTACGAGAAGACCATCCAGACGGCCTTCGCGGAAGTGGCGGACGCACTGGTGGCGCGCGGCACGCTGGAAGACCAGGTCGCGGGCCAGGAACAGGCGCGCAATGCCGAGGCCGCCCGCTACGAGCTGTCGCGCTTGCGCTTCCGCAGCGGCGTGGCCAGCTACCTGGACGAACTCGATGCGCAGCGCCAGCTGTTCACCGCGGAACAGGCGCTGGTGCAGGCCCGGCAGCTGCGGCTGAACAATGCGATCGACCTGTACCGGTCGCTGGGCGGGGGCTTGCAGGAGAGCAGTGCGGTGGCGCAGCAGGGTACGCCGGCGCAGCAGGGGACGGTGACGCAGTAACACTTGCCGAGGGTTTGCTCCCCTCTCCCGCTTGCGGGAGAGGGAGTACCCCGGCAGCGGTTCATGCGACAAAAGCCAGTGGCTTGCCACTGGCTTTTTTTCGTCCTCAGAACTTGTAAGAAGCCGCCAGGAAAAACACCAGCGGATGCGGCTCCAGCTTGGTCTTCGACGTCGACAGCACCGTGCCGTTGGCTGCCTTGATCGTCATCGTCGAGGTGGTCTTCAGCGGGATGTAGGTGACCGCCGCCGTCAGTCCCCAGTGCTCGTCGAAGTTGTAGGTGCCGCCGATATTGAAGACCGGCGCCCACGACGACGACGCATCGGCGCTGACCGAGGTCGGCCCCGGAATGCCTGCGCCCGCCGCCAGGATGGCGCCGAGGTTGTTGTTGACCGAGCTGGCGAAGGCCGGATTGACTTCGATGTTGGTAAAGAAGTTGTACGAGACGCCGAGCCCCAGGAACGGCCGGAAGCGCGTGCCCGGTTCCAGGAAGTGGTACTGCACCATCGCCGCCGGACTCCACTGGCGCGCCTTGGTGATGATCGGGTTCAGCGCCGGGTCGCCCAGGCTCTGGCGGCCGAGCGCGCCGGCCGGGCCGGGCGGGATCAGTTCGCCGTGGCCGTAGAGCTTGAACTCGGGCGGGATGCCGCCCACCGCGGTGATCGCGATATGGTCGGAGACGAAGTGGCTGAAGGTCAGCCCCAGCGTATTGGCGTTGGACGACGAGATGCTGCTGCCCGGTGCGGTGAAGGTCGACGGCAGCCCGAGCGGGTAGTTGATCGGCACGTCCAGCAGCGAGGTGGTGAGCGGGTCGCTCTGGCCATGGGTCCGGATATGGAACCAGCCGGCCGAGACCACGTTGTCGCCCTTCTTCTGGGCATGGGCAGGCACGGCGATGCTGGCCAGCGCGGCCAGCACCAGCGCGAGCGTCAGATGCAAGGTCTTCATGTTGTATCCCCGGGCAGTGAAGTCACTGGTGATGCATCGATGGAGGGCGCCGGGGCTGCGATGGCCCCGGGCCTGGGCCGGCTTATTGCACGAAGGCGCCGACGGTGAAGTACGGGCCGCTGTCGCGCTGCTCCAGGAAGCCGAACACGCCGCCGGTGAACATCAGCTTGCCGGTCGGCGCCGAGCCCGCCGGGGCCTCGCGGCGCGAGGTGCGCACCACGCCCGGCACCTGCTGCGAGAAGTCGAGCCGGTACGGGATCGCCAGCGACGCATCGGACGGCCGGAACGGATCCATCATGGTCGCGGCGGCGCCCACCAGTGCCGTCACGCGGTAGTTGAAGTTGCTGTCGACGCCGACGTATTCGCCATTGACCGTGCCCTCGGAGACCGCCACGGCGGGGGCCATCATGCCGATGCCGATTTCGTCGTCGGCGCCCAGGGGCCCATTGGCGAGCGAGTCATTGGCATAGCCCACGCGGATCATGATCGGCACCAGCTGGCCGCGCAGCTTGCCCACGATCAGGTAGGCCTTGCCCAGCGTGCTGCCCAGCGTGGGCGGCTGGCTCTCGGCCTTGTAGCGGGTCGACAGCAGTGCGCCGCTGGGCTGGGGCACGAAGTTGTCGCCCTTGCGCTCGCACGTGCTGGTGGCGTTGTCGCAGACCGTGAACGAGCCGTCGGCGGCGAGCGCCATGCGGTAGTCCTGCGCCACCAATTGGAACTGCTTGGACGGCACCTCGTGGAAGCCGGTGCCGTGGTATTGCCCGGCGATCTTCGACAGGTCGGTCTCGGTCTGCGCGAAGCCGATGAACTGGAAGTACGGGAAGGTGGTATCGGGCACCGCGCCGGCGCCGAGCACGCCGTTGAACTGGATGCGCGCGCCGGGTATGGTGCCGCCCGCCACGCCTTCGCCGACGAAGAGCTTGGCCGGGCGGGCGGGATCGAGGCTGGCGCCGCTCAGCTCGAACGCGCACTGGTTCAGCTTCTCGGTGGGCAGGCCGGTCTCGGCCTTGAGCGTTCCGCGCACCACGTTCAGGCCGTTGGTGGGATCGCTGCGGGTGGGCTGCACGGTGCCGGTCTGGCGCGGCACCGAGGAGTCCAGGAAGGTCACCTGCCAGGTCATGCGGGTGGTGTCGATCTGCACCTTGACCAGCTCGCCCGAGCCGGTGCCGCCGGTGAAGGTGGTGTTGTAGTCCAGCGCAGCCGGACACAGCCGCGTCTGCGCGGCCGCCGGCATGGCCGGGGCGTCGTCGCCGCCGCCGCCACCGCCGCAGGCGGCAAGCATGGCGGTGGCGGCCGCGGCCAGTGCGCGCGCCGGTACGGTCGATGGGCGCGGCAGGACAATTTGATGGGGCTGCATGGCTTGGTCTCCTCGTTGTTTTCTCTGCGCTGCGATCAGGGTGCCGCGAGCACGCCCACGCGGAAGGTCGGGCTGCTGCCGCCGGTGCCGGACAAATGGCTGAACACGCGGCCGCTGGCGATCAGCGCGCCGGTGGTGCCGCTGTTGTCGGTGGTGGTCACCATGCCCGCCGCGGCCTGCGTGAAGTCGAGCTGGAAGCCGCCGGTCTGGTTCATCGTCATCGGGTCGAGCAGGTCGACGCGCGCGCCCTTGATCAGCGACGCGGTGTAGGCAAAGTCGCTGCCCGAGCCGATATAGCCGCCGTCGAGCCGGCCGCTGGCGACGGTGGTGGCAGGCGCCATCAGCGCGAGCCCCGACTCATCGTCGACATTGACCGTCAGCGGCAGCAGCGAGATCTGCGCATAGCCGGTGCGCACCAGCAGCGGCACCAGCGCGCCGTCGAGCTTGCCCACCACCATCAGCCCCTTGGCGCGGCTGGCGTTGTTGGCGGTGATGGCCTGGCTGTGGAACGACGGATAGCGGCGGCTGCCATCGGCATTGCTGCTTTCGAAGGCGCCGTCGGCGCTGCGCAGCTTCCAGCTGTTGCCGGTGCTGCGGCAGCTGCCGCTTGCCGTGGTGCAGCTGCCGTCGGCGTTGAGCGTTTCGGTGGTCTGCGCGGTGGCGGGCGTGAAATGGCTTTGGGCGGTCAGCGCGCCGCCGGACGGCACCTGGTGGTAGCCCAGCAGGTTGTAGGTGCCGGCCACCCTGCTGAAATCGGTTTCGGTCTGCGCAAACGCCAGCACCGGGTAGAACGGGAAGGTGGTGGCCGGGATCGCGCCGAGGCCGAGCACGCCCGCATAGGAGATGGTGGCACCCGGAATCCCGCCGCCGGCGACGCCGTTGCCGAGGAAGATCACCGGCGGTTTGGCGCTGTCGATATTCGCCTGCGAGACGCCGTCCGATGCCGTGGCGGTCTGCAGCGCCACCGCGCAGCGGTTCTGCTCGGCGGTGGGCAGCGAGCTCAGGTTGGCGAAGGTGCCGGTGAAGGTCACGCCCGCGCGCGTCGGGCTGACGCTGCCGGGCTGCTTCGGCACCGGCGACTCGATGATTTCGAGCTGGTAGGTGCGCGCCGCGGTATCGAAGCGCAGCTTCACCAGTTCGCCCGCGCCGGAGCCGCCGGTGAAGGTGGTGCCGTAGTCCAGCGCCGCCGGGCACAGCGATCCGGGCGGGCCGCCGATGGTGACCGGCCCCTGCGCCGGGCACGTGCCCGTGTCCGCGCATTGCGGCGGCGCCTGCGTGCCGGCGCGCGGCGTGTCCTCGTCGCCGCCGCCGCCACCGCAGCCGGCCAGCGCCGCGGCCACACTCACCCCTGTCACCACCAAAGTGCTGCGCCAAAGCCTCGACATGGTCATTGCCTGTCTCCTGATTTTCCTGCGACCCCTGTTGCCGGATCGGTGGTCCGGCTCTGCGTCCGGATCCTGTCGTGAGCGGCGACTGTCGCCGCGCGCGGGTTTCAGCGTCAATAGAGCGGCCGTTCCAAACGGGCGCGGCCGCGCGCGGCGTGTGCCGCGTCAGAAGCGATACTCGGGATTGGCCGGGTCGAACGCCGCGGCCTCGAAGGTCTTGCGCACCAGCTTGTCGAACACGATCTTCTCGACCATGTTGCCGTCGGCATCCCACGCGGTTTCCACGCGGATATACGGATGCTTCAGGTCCAGCATCAGCTGCACGCGCTTGGCGTAGTACTGCGGCGCGCCGGCCGGCAAGTCCCAGGTCAGTGCCACCATGCGCACGCCCTGCTCCTGCACGATCTCGGCCTTGCCGAATTTCTCGGACAGCCCGGCGGCGCGCAGCGATTTCGCGTCACGCTCGAGCATCGACAGCACGTACTGGAAGCCCAGGTCGCGCACGGTATGGTTGGACTGCGAACGCGCCAGCGAGCCGTCCAGCGCGATCCACATCGAGGTAAAACCCAGCACGCCGCCCAGGTGGCCGTACATCTCGTCCTTGCGGCGGGTCTCGTCATACAGGATTTCCTGGCCCGCCTGCGCGCCGCCGGGCAGCCACCTGGCGTAGAGCTGGCGCGGCGCATGGCGGTAGCGGATCTGCATCTTCGCCGGCTGTTCCTGCCACTGGCCGTTGAGCCGCTCCTGGCGCGACATCCAGTACTCGTATTCGGGGTAGCGGTTCATCTCGGCGCGCGCCCATTTCAGCAGCGCATCGGGCTGCAGCGCCTGGAACACGGCCAGCACCTGCGCGTCGGACAGGCGCGCGAGCTCGCCGCTGGCGACCTGGCGCGAGAACAGCGCGGCCTGCTGTGCCGACGGCAGGTCGTCATAGGCGGTGCCTGTGGCGGCGGCAGCGCTGGCCGGCTGGGCCATGGCCACGGGCGGATACGCCAGCGGCGCGGCCAGCAGGCCGATGACGGCGCCGCTGATAACGGCAAGGCGCAGTGTGTTCGATGGTCGGATCGGTGCAGGGATTGGCACGGCAACTTCCTCCTCAAGACGGGCAAAGCGAACAGGTCACCGCAACGCCGGCGGCAAGCGGCCGCGCGCACGGGGTCCACAGGGCCGCGGCGCGGCCCCGCTGGGGTGGATCGACGGTTCAGGTTGCGTGAGCGCGGCGGCGCCGTGCCGGCGGTAACCGGCGGCGGCGCATGCCGCTACGTCCGGCTGCGCATGCGCATCCAGTCATCCAGCGGGTTGCTGGGGAAGCTCACGGTGTGCTCGCGCGCGCGCACTGGCACGCTGGTCACGGCGGCACGCTTGGTGCCCGCATGGCGCACGGTGCGTGCGCCGGAGCGGGCCTTGTCGAGGGCGTTGGCGGCATGGCTGGCCGCCTCGCCCGCCGCGATCGCGGCCACGCTGGCATCCGGATCATTGGCGGCACTGCCGGCGCGCTGGCCGCTGTGCTGGCCGCCGTGCTGCTGCTCCTCGCCCAGCCCGAACACCGACTGCAGCGCCGAGAGCTGGTCCGCGCCGGGCTGCGCCACGTTGAGCACGGCCTCGACCATCGCGGTGAGCTGGGCCAGCACGTGCGCATCGCTCATCTGCCGGCCTTGCGTGAAGGCAGGCAGCAGGCTGGTCAGTTCCTCGCCGGCGAGCACGCCTGCCAGTGCCTTGAGCGCGAACTGCAGGCGCCAGCCCAGCTCGTGCCGCGGCAGCGCCGGGATGGCGCGCGCGAAGGCATCGAAGAAGCGGCCGTACACCGGCGCGTAGTGCTCCAGCAGGTATTGCTGGATAAACGGCGAGGTATCCGAATACACGCGTCCGAGCAGCCGCAGGAACGACGGCCCGCCCACCGACGGGTCGCGCGCCATCTGCAGCGCGGGCACGAACAGCGCGCCCATCACGTGCTCGCAGCGGATGGCGTGGCCGGGCCAGCGCGCTTCGCATGCATCGAGCAGCGCCAGGCGCCGCGCGTTGAGCGGGTCCAGGCGCCGGCTCAGCACGGCGTGCATCATGATGTCCTTGCTGCGGAAGTGGTAGTTCACGGCGGCCAGGTTGACAATGGCGCGCGAGGTGACTTGCCTGAGGGAGGTGGCTTCGTAGCCTACCTCGGTGAACAGCTTTTCCGTGGCGTCGAGAATCCGGGCCTTGGTGTCTCCTGCCGAGCTTTTGCCGGTCTTCATGGGGGCGCTTCTCTCTTCTGTACCGCGATAAACCCCTGTGCAAGTTGCTGCGCTGTCCGCTCCCTGCTCTGGCGGCATACGGATGCTTGAAACAGCTGTACGAAGCCTATCCACGGCTTCGGGCGTTTCACAAGCGCTGAATTGGAATGGACATTCTAAAAACCGATGTGTGTGGGCCATCGCACGGCATGATCCGACGCGCCATGCAGCGGGCATGCTGGCCACATGCCCGCACAGCCAGACCAGGTCGTGCCGGTCTCGCGCAAAAGCATCATGACGTGAGGTTTTGCGCCAGCGCGTCGGCGTTCTGCGCGCTCAGCGCGAACACCGACAACTGCGGATTCGCGCCCACGCTGGTCGGGAACACCGAGCCGTCGAACACCGACAGGTTGGCCAGCTGGTGATGGCGGCCGCGGCTGTCGACCACCCCGCCGCGCGGGTCGTCGCTCATGCCGCAGCCGCCCATCAGGTGCGCGGTGAACAGCGCGGTGCGGAACGGCTTGAGCGGCAGCCGCGCGATGGCTTCGCGTGCTTCGGGCCAGCTGCGGTATTCGGCGGCGTCGAGGTGCGCGGGCCGCACGCGTTCGGCGCCGGCGGCGAACTGCGCCTGCGCCATGCTCAGCCACGCGCGCCGTACGCCGTCCCAGGCGTATTCAGTCATCTCATAGTCCAGCAGCGGGCTGCCGTCGGATGCCAGGCGCACCCTGCCGCCCGGGCTTTCCGGCACGAAGCCGTCGCGCAGCAGCGCCAGCATCGCTTGGGTATGCGGAAGCTGTGCCATGTCGCGGCGCAGCGCCTCGCCCACGCCGTTGACCACGCCCGCGCTGATGCCGGGGAACATCGGCGGCACCTCCAGCTTGTAGCCCATCGGCCCGGTCGCGCCGTGCTGCCACTGGAAGTGGTCGGAGGCGACGGATTGCGGCGCGCCATAATAGGGATCAATGCGTTCCGGCATTTTGGCGATGCTGATATTCACCGGATGGATAAAAGTTCGTGCCCCCAGCCGCTGATGCGGGTCCGGTACGCGCGAGCGCAGCAGCAATGCCGGCGTGTTGATGGCGCCGCCGGCGGCAACCACGTGCCGCGCGCGCACGACCACGCTGATGCCCGTCGGCGTATAGCCATCGGCGCCCAGCGCTTCGCCGGTGACGGACCGCACCCGCTTGCCGTCATGGTCCAGCGTGCGCACCCGCACGCGGTGCACCAGCGTGGCGCCGCTGGCCAGCGCGGCGGGAATGGTCGACACCAGCATCGACTGCTTGGCGTTGACCGGGCAGCCAAAGCCGCAATAGCCCGAGTTCCAGCAGCCCTTCACGTTGCGCGGGATCACGTGCCATTCCCAGCCGAGCGTCTGGCAGCCGCGCCGCAGCACGTCGTTGTTGGGATTGGGGGCCATCGCCCACGGCGCGATACCCAGGCGCGCCTCCACCTGCCGGAACCAAGGCGCCATCTCGGCCTCGCCGTGGCCGGTGACGGCGTGGTGCGTGGCCCAGTGCGCCAGCGTCTGCGGCGGCGTGCGGAAGCTGGACGACCAGTTGACCGTGGTGCTGCCGCCGACCGCGCGGCCCTGCAGGATGGCGATGGCGCCGTCGGCGGTGGTGCGCGCCGCGGCCTCCTGGTACAGCTCGCGGTAGGCGCGGTTCTCGTCCATGTCGCGGAAGCTGTCCGAGGTGCGCAGCGCGCCTTCCTCCAGCAGCACCACGCGCAGGCCGGCGCGGCTGAGGGCCTCGGCGCTGATGCCGCCGCCCGCGCCGCTGCCGACGATGACGACGTCGGCGTCGAGCGTGCGCGGGGCGGTGAAGGTGCCGGCGTCGAGCACCTTCCAGCCGGCGGCGATGCCGGCATCGTAGAGATTGTCGATGGCCATGTCGGGTTCAGGCGTGCAGCGCCCGGTAGACGGCCGCGTCGGGGCCGGGATAGCCGCAGCCGGCCCAGGCGGCCGGCAGCGCGTAGTAGCCCACGCTGCCGAGCTTGACCAGCACCACCGCGCCGGCATTGAGCGTGGCCAGCCGGCTGGCGCGCCAGCGCGCCAGGAAGGCCTGCACCTGCGCCGGCGTGGCGACGCTCCAGTCCTGGCGGATGCCGGCCAGGGCCCAGCGCAGCGGCGTGCTGGCCAGCAGGCCGAACAGCTTGCGCAGCTCGGCCCGCGCGCCCGCGCCCATGGCGGCGCAGGTGGCGTCGATATTGCGCAGCGCGTCGTGCGCCAGCGCGGCCTGGCGCGGTGGCGGGGCCTCGGCCAGTTCGGTGACGATGGCCGGCAGCAGCGCGCGGAACATCGCCACGTCGTCCGGGCGCAGGAACGACATGCCCGCCTGCGGGGCGGGATCGGCGGACGAGCAGCCGGCCAGCGACGGCACCAGCGCGGTACACGCCAGCGCGGCCGAGAAGCCAAGGGCCACCTTGAGGAAGCCGCGTCGCGTCAGCGCGTGCAGCGCATCGGCAGCGGCCGCGTCGCGGCGGTGATGAGGGTTGGGGCGCATCGGGTCTCCTTGCGTCGGTCTCTTGTCTTTGCTCTGCGGTGCGGGCGGGCAGGCCCGCATTGACGCTGTCCGGAGTTTGGATAAAGATCGGTGCCCGGTCTTGATCCCGCATGACAGGTTTTTTGATGCCACGCGCCAACCCGTCCGATGGCGGTGCCGGTGGTATGCAGGCCGGCACCGGGCCTGATCCCGCATCCGGCACCGTCTCGCTTGCTTACCTTCGCGCCGTGCTCGACCACGGCGAGCGCCAGGGCATTGCCCCGGCCGAGCAGCTGCGCGCCGTCGGCGTGCCGCCGGCGTTGCTGGACGCGGGGGCGCAGGCGCAGACCGCCACGCGCATTGCCGGCGCGGCTTACCTCGCGCTGCTGGACTGGCTGGAGCAGGCCACCGGCGACGCCGATGTCGGCCTGCGCGCCGGCGCCGCCTTTGCGCCGCGCCACTATGCCGAGATGGGCTACGTGGTACTGACCACGCCCACCGTGCGCGACGCCATCCTGCAGGGCATCCGCTATGAAGTGCTGGCCAACGACATCGGCGGCACCCGCCTGATCGAAACGCCGCAGTCCGCGTGCATGACGTGGCAAGCGCGGCATGGCCCGCTGTCGCGCCATGCGCATGAGCTGCATATGGCCACGTGGGTGGTGTTCGCGCGCTGGCTGATCGGCAGCCAGCATGTGGCGACGCAGGTCGAATTCCCGCACGCCGCGCCCGCGGATACCCGGCTGCATGCCGAGGTGTTCGGCTGTCCCGTGGTCTTCAACGCCGGGCGCCATGCCATGCATATCGACCGAGCCCTGCTGGACCTGCCCTCGCTGCAGGCCGATGCCGGCATGCAGGCGCAGATGACGCGCCTCGCCGACACCCAGCTGCAGCAGATCGTTCCCGCGGGCGCCGACGCGCTGGCGCAGGCGCGTGCCTGCATCCGCGCGCGGCTGCCGCAGGGGGACGTGCCGATCGCCGACGTCGCCGCGCACCTGGGCCTGCCGGTGCGCACGCTGCAGCGGCGGCTGCAGGCGCAGGGCATCAGTTATTCACAGCTTGTGGATAACGTGCGGCAGGCGCTGGCCCGGCAGTACCTGGCCGAACCCGGCCTGAGCCTGGCGCAGTGCGCGATGCGGCTCGGCTATTCCGAACAGAGCGCCTTCACCCATGCGTTCAAGCGCTGGACCGGTGAAACGCCGCAGGGCTGGCGCCGCAAGGGCCGGGCCGCCTAGCGCCCCTTTGTTGCGGCCACGCCTTCGTCATCGGCGAAGCCCTGAAAAAATCCTGCGGTTTCAAACGCACGCAGCCATGTCCCGGTGCAAGGGGCGATGCCGCCTTATGGCCTCGTTTGATGTGCTCCAGGCGCCGCTGGCACACCGCAAAAATTAGAACCATCCTTCGATTCACGGCATTGACCACCCGCGCCGCGCTTCCTACGATGACATCCATCAATGTCACAATAAACACTGTCGTAAAGGTGAGGAGCGCGCATGAATGCACCCGCGGAGTTGCCGCCGGCGTTGTCGCAGCAATGGCCACAACAGGCACCCCCTGCCCCCGAGCACACCGACATCGCCATCATCGGCAGCGGCTTTGCCGGCCTGGGCATGGCGATCCGGCTGCGCGAGCGCGGCGAGCGCGATTTCCTGGTGTTCGAGAAGGCCGGCTCGGTCGGCGGCACCTGGCGCGACAACCATTACCCCGGCTGCGCCTGCGATGTGCAGTCGCACCTGTATTCCTTTTCCTTTGCGCCGAACCCGGACTGGTCGCGCATGTTCTCGACCCAGCCGGAAATCCGCGCCTACCTGGAAGACTGCACCGACCGCTTCGGCCTGCGCCCGCACCTGCGCCTGCACCATGAGCTGCGCCACGCGGCCTGGGACGAGTCCGCGCAGCTGTGGCGGCTGCAGATGGCCGACGGCAAGGTGGTGCGGGCGCGCGTGCTGGTGTCGGGCATGGGCGGGCTGAGCCGGCCGTCGTATCCCGACATCCCGGGGCTGGACACGTTCGAAGGCGAATGCTTCCACTCGCAGCACTGGAACCACGCCTATGCGCTGGGCGGCAAGCGCGTCGCCGTGATCGGCACCGGCGCCAGCGCGATCCAGTTCGTGCCGCAGATCGCCCCGCAGGTGGCGCAGCTGGACCTGTACCAGCGCACCCCGCCGTGGATCATGCCCAAGCCCGACCGCGAGGTCAGCGCCGCCGAGCGCTGGCTGTTCCGCCGCCTGCCGTTCACGCAGACGCTGGTGCGCACCGGCATCTACTGGATGCTGGAGTCGCGCGTGCTGGGCTTCGTGCTGCATCCGAAGATCATGAAGGTGGTCGAGCGCGTCGCGCGCCGCCATCTGGCGCGGCAGGTGCGCGACCCGGCGCTGCGCGCAACGCTGACGCCGGACTACACCATCGGCTGCAAGCGCGTGCTGATCTCCAACGACTACTACCCGGCGCTCACGCGCGCCAACGTCGACGTGGTCACCACCGGCATCGCCCGCGTAGAGCGCGACGCGGTGGTGCTGCGCGACGGCACGCGCCGGCCGGCGGACTGCATCATCCTCGGCACCGGCTTCCATGCCACCGACCCGCTGCCGCGCGGCGTGATCGCCGGCATCGGCGGCGTCGACCTGGTCGATGCCTGGCGCGACGGCGCGCAGGCCTACCTTGGCACCACGGTCGCGGGCTTTCCCAACCTGTTCTTCGTGGTCGGGCCCAACACCGGCCTGGGCCACAGCTCGATGGTGTTCATGATCGAGTCGCAGGTGGCCTATATCGCCGACGCGCTGCGCCAGATGCGCCGCGACGGCGTGCAGGCGGTGGACGTGCGCGAACCGGTGCAGCGCCGCTTCAACGAACGGCTGCAGGCGCGCCTGGGCCATGCGATCTGGTCGGCCGGCGGCTGCGCCAGCTGGTACATCGACCCGCGCAGCGGCCGCAACACCACGCTGTGGCCGGGCTTCACCTGGCAGTTCCGCCGCGCCACCGCCAGCTTCCGCATGACCGACTACGACCTCTACCCGGTGCGCCGCGCCGTGCCGGACGAGGCCCCGAGGCAGCCGGCGGCCGACATCGCCACCGCCGCGGGTGCGTGACGCATGCACCTTTCCCCGATTTCACCCAGAACAACGATACACACCGGAAGGAGACCGGACATGAAGGACTTCCGCAACAAGGTTGCCGCGATCACCGGCGCCGGCTCGGGCATCGGCCGCGCACTGGCACTGGCGCTGGCGCGCGAGGGCTGCCAGCTGGCGCTGTCGGACCGCAACGAGGCCGGGCTGGCGCAGACCGTGGCGCAGGCCATGGCCGCGGCACCGCAAGCCCGCATCAGCCAGCACACCGTCGACGTGGCCGACCGCGCCGCGGTCTATGCGTGGGCCGCGGCCGCCGCCGACGCGCACGGCCGCATCAACCTGATCTTCAACAACGCCGGCGTGGCGCTGTCCAGCACGGTCGAGGGCATGAGCTACGACGACCTGGAATGGATCATCGGCATCAACTTCTGGGGCGTGGTGTATGGCACCAAGGCGTTCCTGCCCTACCTGAAGGCCAGCGGCGACGGCCACGTGGTCAATACCTCGAGCATCTTCGGCATCTTCGCCCAGCCCGGCATGGGCGCGTACAACGCCAGCAAGTTCGCGGTGCGCGGCTTTACCGAATCGCTGCGGCAGGAGCTGGACCTGATGGACTGCGGCGTGTCGGCCACCACCGTGCACCCCGGCGGCATCAAGACCAATATCGCGCAGGCCAGCCGGGTCTCGGCCAGCGTCAACGGTTTCCTGGTGCGCGACGCGCAGCACGGCAAGGACGAGTTCGAGAAATTCTTCATCACCTCGCCCGACAAGGCCGCGCGCGTGATCCTGGAGGGCGTGCGGCGCAACCGCCGGCGCGTGCTGATCGGGCCGGACGCCTACGCCGCCGACGCCATGGCGCGGCTGCTGCCCGCCGCCTACCAGTCGCTGGTGGTGCGCGAGACGCGGCGCAAGCGCGATCTGGGCAACGTGGTGGCGCCCGCACCGGTGGGCCAGGGAGAGCGTCCATGAGCCGCCTGGCGATGGATGCGGACGCCGCACTGCTGGCGCCGCCGGGCGCGCTGACGCGCTGGTTCGGGCAGGGCCGCGTGGGGCTGTTCAGCCTGTCGCGCGCGACGCTGGCGCAGCGCCATGCGCTGCCGGCCTCGCGCTGGGTGCGCGTGCTCGATGCGATGGTGCACTACACCGACGAAGGCCCCGCCGACGGCGACACCGTGGTGCTGATCCACGGCTTCGGCGCGTCGCTGCATACGTGGCAGGGCATCGTGCCGGCGCTGGCGCAACGCTATCGCGTGCTGCGGCTGGACCTGGCCCCGTTCGGGCTGACCGGGCCGCTGCGCGATGGGCGCGGGCGCATCGAGACCATGGACGTGCACCGCTACCGCGACTTCATCGATGCCTTCCTGGCGGCGCTGCAGGTGCGCCGCGCCAGCGTCATCGGCAACTCGCTGGGCGGGCTGATCGCGTGGGACCTCGCGGTGCGCCGGCCCGGTGCGGTCGACAAGCTGGTGCTGATCGATGCCGCCGGCTTTCCGATGAAGCTGCCGGTCTATATCGACCTGTTCCGCCATGCGCCGGTGCGGTGGTCGGCGCCGTGGCTGCTGCCCGAGTGCATCATCCGCGCCGCCACGCGCGACGTCTACGGCGACGCCGCGCGCGTGCCCGAAGCCACCTTCCGACGCTACGTGGACTTCTTCTATGCCGAAGGCAGCCGCGAGGCGGTCGGCAAGATGGTGCCGAAGCTCGACTTCGCCCAGCTCGACACCCACCTGCTCGGCAGCGTGCGGGCGCCCACGCTGGTGCTGTGGGGCGAGCGCGACCGCTGGATCCCGCCGGCGCACGCACAGGCCTTCGCCGAGCGCATCCCCGGCGCGCAGCTGCGCCGCTACGCGGGGCTGGGCCACGTGCCGATGGAAGAAGACCCGCACCGCGTGGCCGCAGACCTGCTGCCATTCCTGGACCGCCAATGAATCGCGCCGGCGCCGCGCGCGCCGGCTGTCACCCAAGGAGACCGCCATGATGCCAGTCCGCCGCGACGTGCATCCCCACCTGCCGCCGGAGCGCATCAGCGACTGGCACGAGCGGGGCCGCCACGTCACCCATTTCCTCAACACGCTGTCGATCTTCTTCCCGGCCGGCGAGCGCTTCTTCATGGACAGCGTGCGCAACTACCGCGACCAGGTGAAGGATCCCGAGCTGAGCCGCGCCATCGCCGGCTTTATCGGCCAGGAAGCGATGCACACGCGCGAGCACATCCTCTACAACCGGCTGATGGAAGATGCCGGGCTGCCCGCCGCGGCGCTGGACCGGGCGGTGTGGAAGCTGCTGGACCTGCTGCGCAAAATCCTGCCCAGGTCATGGCAGCTGGCGCACACCATCGCGCTGGAGCACTACACCGCGATGCTGGCCGGCGGCGTGCTGAAGGACGTGCGCCACCTCGGCGCGAACTCGCAGGCCGGTTACCGGCAGGTGTGGACCTGGCACGCGCTGGAGGAAACCGAGCACAAGGCGGTGGCCTACGACGTCTGGAACACGGTGATGAAGCCTGGCCCGTACCGCTACTTCGTGCGCACCTTCACCATGCTGACCACCACGGTGACGTTCTGGGCCATGGTGTTCGTGTTCCATATCGCGCTGGTGCTGGGCGACAAGGGCTGCCGCAACAAACTGAGCGGGTTTGGCACCGCGCTGCGTTTTTTGTGGGCCGCGCCGGGCGCGCTGCCGCGCATGATCCCGGAGTGGCTCAGCTATTTCCGCCCCGGCTTCCATCCCTGGGACGACGACAACCGCGCCGAGCTGGCCCGCATCGATCCGCTGGTCCAGGAGATCGAAGACACCGCGCGCGCCGCCGGCGTCTCCACCCGGGCGCCTTCGCTGCGGGGGGCGGCATGACGATCTGGCAGTGCCGCATCTGTGGATTCGTCTATGAAGAAGCGCTTGGCATGCCCGAGCACGGCATCGCGCCCGGCACACCGTGGGGCGCGGTCCCGCCGGAATGGAGCTGCCCGGACTGCGGCATGGCGAAAGCGGATTTCGACATGGTTGCGGTATAGGCGGCAATGGGTGGATGAGGGCTAAGGCTTGGCGCCCCCGCCCTCTTCATCGTGCAGATGCTCGATGATCGCCGCCACCCGGTCCCCCAGGTACTTGTTGGCCGAGATCTCCAGCGCCCGCATCATCTCGGTCTCGGCCATCACCAGCGCCAGCGGGCGGATGCGCCACAGGATGTCCACCAGTCGCGGCACGTCCTGCGGCGGCGGCAGCTTGCCAACGCCAAAGCGGTCCAGCTCGCGCACCACGGTGGCGACGATCTGGTCCGACACCGCCTGGAAATGCCCGCGTGACTGCGCGATGATTTCCAGCACGTCTTCCAGCGCAAAGCCCGCGTGGGCGATCTCGGCCCCGGCGGCCAGCGCGCGCGGGCTGCGTGCCAGGTAGCCCAGCCCGTCCGGTTCCAGCAGCCCCAGCGAGATCGCCTTGGCCAGCGCGGGGCGCGAGATCGCCCTTCCGAACAGCCGCGCCAGCGCCAGGTAGGAATAGTGGCGCGGGGTCTCGTTGGTCCACGGGCTGCTGATCGCGGTTTCCAGCCCAAGGATGGAGCGCAGGTCATGCCCTTCGACGATGGCCTTGAGCAGTTCGGTGATATTGGCCAGCGTGTAGCCGCGCGCCAGCAGGTGGTGGATCAGCTTGAGCCGTCCCAGGTGCGCCTGCGTGTAGATGCCCACGCGCCCGCGCCGCTGCGGCGGGTCGATCAGGCCGCGGTCCTGGTACGAGCGCACGTTGCGCACCGTGGTGCCGGCCACGCGCGCCAGTTCGTCGATGGTGTATTCCGGTGCGGGCGGCGGTCCGGCTGCGGCGGACCCCGGGCGGGACGGAGGCGAGGGTTGGCGGCGCCGGGTCAGTGTCATGCCAAAAATTCTAACCGAGGAACGCGGCCGCCAAAGTGGCGGCGGGTTTTGCCGATAATGAAGGCATTGCCCCCAACCCTGACCGCCGTTTCCATGCATATCCGCTGGCTCGAAGACTTCGTCTGCCTGGCCCAGGCCGGCAGCCTCGCGCGCGCCGCCGAGCTGCGCAACGTGACCCCGCCCGCCTTTGGCCGGCGCATGCAGGCGCTGGAGGTCTGGGCCGGCGCCCCGCTGATCGACCGCAGCGCCTTCCCGGTGCGGCTGACCGCCGAAGGGCGCCAGTTCCTGGAAGCGGCGCAGAGCGCGCTGCGCACCCTCGATGACACCCGCCTGGCGCTGCGCGCCGCCCATCGCGCCGACGCCAGCACCGTGACCATTGCCACCGGCAAGACGCTGGCGCGCTCGATGGTGCCGGCCTGGCTCGCGGGCCTGCGCGAGGCGCTGCGCCAGGATCCCGCCGCGGCGGGCTTCCGCACGCGCCTGTCGACCTTCCCGATGCACGACGCGCTGGCGATGTTCGCCGAGGGCGATGCCGACTTCCTGCTGTGCTACAGCCCGCCCGACCTGCCGGTGATGCTGGACGACGCGCGCTACCAGTTCCACCTGGCCGGCGTGGAGCGGCTGGTGTGCGTCAGCGCGGCCGACGCGCGCGGCGCGCCGCTGCACCGGCTGGGGACGGGCAAGGTCGCCGGCAAGACCGCGCCCGCGCCGGTGCCGATGATCGCCTACGCCGAGACCCTGACGCTGGGCCGCATGGTCAACCAGGAGATCGCGCGCCGCAAGCTGGCGCCGCGCCTGGACGTGATCGCGGTCAGCGACTTTGCCGAGTCGGTGCACGAGATGGTGCGCCAGCGCATGGGCCTGGCGTGGCTGCCGGCGCGGCTGATTGCCGACGACCTGCGCGATGGCCGGCTGGTGCGCGCCATCTACGCCGCGCGCGGGCACGACGGTGGCGACGGCGGCGACCTGGCGCTCGACATCCGCCTGTACCGCCCGCGCGCGCCGATGCGGCCGCTGGCCGAGGCCTTCTGGCAGGCGGCGGTGCAGGCGCCCCGCTGAATCGTCCCCCGCGCTGGTATTGCCGCCATTGCCGAATCGGCAACCGGGGTTGCCAAAGCCGCACGCCGCGCCGGTCCCGCGCTTCTAACATCGGTCCACAACCATGATTCCGGGACCCCGAGCCAATACCATGAAGACCACCCTGCGCGCGGCCGCTGCCGCACTCTGCCTTGCCGCTTGTGCCGGCGCCGTTTCCACTGCCGCCGCCGCGACCGATGCCTGGCCAAGCAAGCCGATCACGCTGGTGGTGGGCTACACCGCCGGCGGCAGCGTCGACCTGGTGGCCCGCACCATCGCCCCGGAACTGGGCAAGCGCCTGGGCCAGAGCGTGGTGATCGAAAACCTGGGCGGCGCCGGCGGCACTATCGGCGCGTCCAAGGTGGTCAAGGCCGAGGCCGATGGCTACACGCTGCTGATGGGCTCGGGCAGTGAAGTGTCGATCGCGCGCCTGACCAACCCGGCGGTGCGCTATGACGGCGAGAAGGACCTGGCGCCGGTGACCTTTGTCGGCACCCAGCCGATGGTGCTGGTCGGCAAGCCCGGCCTGCCGGCCAAGAACGCCGCCGAGCTGATCGCGCTGGCCAAGGCCCAGCCGGGCAAGCTGGCCTACGCCTCGTCCGGCGTCGGCACCCCGCTGAACCTGGCGGGCGAGCTGATCAAGCAGCAGGGCCAGGTCAATATCACCCATGTGCCCTACAAGGGCGCTTCGGCCATGGCGACCGACCTGCTCGGCGGTCAGATCGACCTGGCGGTGATGGTGCTGTCGTCGGCGCTGCCGCATATCCAGGCCAACCGCGTGCAGGCCTACGGCGTGACCGGCGCCAAACGCTCGCCGGTGGCGCCGAACGTGCCGGCGCTGGCCGAGACGCCGGCGCTCAAGGGGGTGGACATGGGCGTCTGGTTCGGCCTGATGGGCCCCGCCAAGCTGCCGCAGCCGGTGGTGGCGCGCCTGAACACCGAGATGCAGGCCGTGCTGGAGATGCCGGACGTAAAGAAGAAGCTGGCCGAGGCCGGCGTGGAAGTGGCGCCCGCCAATCCGGCGCAGTTCGGCAGCTTTATCAAGCGCGAGACCGGGCGCTATCGCACCATCGTGCAGACGGCGGGGATCCAGCAGTAAGGGGGATGGCGAGGCGGCACCGCTCCTTGCCGCCTGCACACTCCCTGTCCCTATCACATGACCCGGCAGGCACCGACCTGCCAGGCACCCTGAACGCACCGACTCCATGACCCGCCAGCCCACCGCACCCTTCGAAGCCTACCCCGTCGACGTCGCCTTCCCCGACATCCGCCCCTACGCCGCCGGCAACACCGGCATCCCCTACCTCTACACCTTCGACAGCGGCCAGCCCGGCCCGCACGTGATGGTCAACGCGCTGACCCACGGCAACGAGGTCTGCGGCGCCATCGCCGTCAAGGCGCTGCTGGACCACGGCCTGCGCCCGCGCCGCGGCCGCCTGACGCTGGCCTTTGCCAACGTCGATGCGTACCATCGCTTCGATCCCGCCAGCCCGGATGCCTCTCGCTTCGTCGACCAGGACTTCAACCGGGTCTGGACCGCCAAGGTGCTCGATGACGCCGGCCTCGATTCCTCGGAACTGCGCCGCGCACGCGCCATGCGCCCGGTGATCGATACCGTCGACCTGCTGCTGGACCTGCACTCGATGCATGAGAAGAGCCGGCCGCTGATCGTCTCCGGCCCGCTGGACAAGGGCATCGCCCTGTCGCGCGCGCTGGGTGCGCCGGCCGATGTGATCGTCGACGAAGGCCATCCGGAAGGCCGCCGCATGCGCGACTACGATGGCTTTGGCGATGCCGCCAGCCCGCGCAACGCGCTGCTGATCGAATGCGGCCAGCACTGGGAGCCCGCCGCCGTGACGGTGGCGCAGGACAGTACCGCGCGCTTCCTGCTGCATGCCGGCATCGTCGACGCAAGCGACCTGCCGGCCGGCTGGCTGCAGCCGCTGACCGCCGCGCAGCGCGTGGTGCGCGTGACCGAGCCGGTGGTGGCCACCAGCATGGACTTCCGCTTTGCCGGCCCCTACACCGGGCTGGAGACCTTTACCGAGGCCGGGACCGTAATCGGCTGGCGCGACGGCGAGCCGGTGGTGACGCCGTATCCGGATTGCGTGCTGGTGATGCCGTCGCTGCGCCAGTTGCGCCGGGGCGTGACCGTAGTGCGCCTGGGCCGGCTGGAACGCTGACCCGGATACGCTGGGCCGGGCGCGGCTGCGCCCGGCAGGATGCGGTGCACAGGCTCATGGCGCGGCCCTCCGGTTGACTGTAGGTGGGGTAAGCGGAAGGGCTAGGCGGCCGGCGCGGGCGCCGTGTCCTCCGGCGGCGGAGGCGGCAGCATGCCGGGGAACAGCTGCTCGACCAGTTCATCGAGCTTGGACGACGGCTGCACGAAGTTGCTCAGGTTCAGCCCGCCGGCGCTGCGGTTGGCGTTGTAGATGGCCTTGCCGACCCGGTCGCCATTGAGAAACACGGTGATGTCGGCGTTGTTCAGGTAGGTGTTCCAGAACCAGGCGCCGCGCGCGGTGTACAGCGCCACCATCGGGCACGATGCGATCGAGGTCTGCGCCTGCAGCACCTTCACCTCGAAATTGCGCCGGCGCAGCGACGACAGGAAGTTCTCGACAAAGTCATTGCCGCTGACCGGGTTCACCACCACGCACAGCAGCGTGCCGTGGGCGCCGTAGTTGCCCAGCGGGCCGCCGCCGGCCGGGAGCTGGAACGCGACAACGGGATCGGTGGGGTCAAGGCGGTCGACCGGCGTCACGGCCTGGTAGGTCGAGCAGCCGGTGAGCAGCAGGCCCACGCAGGCCGCCAGCAGTGCATGGTTCATGGAATGTCCTGGAGGGCTGGGCGGCGCGCCACGACAAGGCGCAATGGCCACCGCATACCTTCACACTGTAGGCGCCGGCAGGCCAATCCAATCGGCCGAACAGAAGCGCAAACCGGCCGCTTCTGGCGTGGCGGATGGCGCCTCAGCCGCCCGCGCCGCCCTGCGCCAGCCGGCCCACCAGCACCAGGCAGAGCGCGGCCAGGCACACACCGACCACCGCCACCTGCACGCGCGTCACGGGTTTGCCGCCGAGCAGCGTCTGGCTGAGCCAGGCGGGCGAGATCACGCCGACGACGGTCGCCACCATGACCAGGATGGCAAGGACGGACAGCACGGATTGCATGGCAGGTAACTCCGGAATCGACGGGGTTCGATCAGTTGGCGCCGCCGCGCAGCAGGCAATCGCGCAGCAGCGGCATGCCGTCGGCCAGGCCGGCGCCGTTGCACTCCACCGCCACCTTCTGGCCGCGCCGCACCATGGTGGCGCGCGCTTCCACTTCGCACTCGCGCCCGGCCGGGCCGCAGATCTGGCGCGGCAGCAGCAGCGCGCGCACATTGGCGCCCGGGTCGTTGGTGCGGATGTCGACAAAGACCTGCTCGCCCTCGCGGCGGATGCCGCTGGCCACGCCTTCGACGATCAGGTACTGGTCCAGGTAATTGCGATCCGCTTGCGCGGCATTGTCGCGGTACGCCTTCAGCAGCGCATCGGCCTGCAGTTGCGGCAGGCGGTCGGCGGGGCGTTGCGGGTCGATGCTGACCGGGTCCAGCGTGCCGTTGCGCGGTACGCCGCGCACCTCGCTCGCCGGCACCGCGCTGGCCGCGGCCTGCGCATCGGCCGGCGTGTCGGGCACGGCACCGCCGACATCGTCGCGGCGGTCATTGCCGGCAAACCACAACATGCCAAGGACGGCCACGGCGACGATGGCAACGAGGATCTGCTGGGTGCGGTTCAACATCGGGAAGGTCCTGCGTAGTGAGAGCGGAGGGCGAAGGGCGAATTATGCGCCCTGCCTGCCGCAGAAGCGCGTACGGCGTCGGGAAACGCCGGCCACATCGCCTTGCCGCGTGGGCGGAGCCGTTGGGACACGCCGGCTTGCCTCACCCTACTTCCCAATACAAAACCGCGTAAAAATCGTCCCCAGCAGGTCATCGCTGGTGAACTCGCCGGTAATGCTGTTCAGGTGCTCCTGCGCCAGCCGCAGTTCTTCCGCGAACAGGTCCAGCGCCTGGGCCTGGCGCTGGCTTTGTTCGGCGGCCACGTCCAGGTGCGATTGCGCCTGCCGCAGCGCGGTCAGGTGCCGCTCGCGCGCGAGGAAGGTGCCTTCGTTGCCGGATTGCCAGCCCACCAGCCGCAGCAGTTCGCGGCGCAGCAGTTCGATGCCGGCGCCGGTGCGCGCCGAGATCCAGATCTCGGTCGGGTTGGGGCCGTTGGCGGCGACCACGTGCGGGCGGTTGCCGCCGAACATGACCTCGCCCACCGCGGGGGCCTTGTCGATCTTGTTGACCACGCGCACGATCGGCGCACCCGGCGGCAGCTGGCCGCTGAGCTTGTCGTCGATGGCGTCGTCGATCTCGGACAGGCCGTGGCGCAGGTAGTCGGTGGCGTCGACCAGATGCAGCACGATGTCGGCGCGGCGGATGGCGTCCCAGGTGCGTTCGATGCCGATGCGCTCGACTTCGTCGGTGGCTTCCTCGCGCAGGCCGGCGGTGTCGATGATATGCAGCGGGATGCCGTCGATCTGGATGGTCTCGCGCACGCGGTCGCGCGTGGTGCCGGCGATCGGCGTGACGATGGCCAGTTCCGCGCCGGCCAGCGCGTTCAGCAGCGACGACTTGCCCACGTTGGGCTGGCCCGCCAGCACCACCGACAGCCCCTCGCGCAGCAGCGCGCCCTGGCGCGCCTGCGCCAGCACCGCGCCAAGTTCATCGCGGATGGTGGCAAGCTGGCCGCGCGCGTCGGACTGCTCCAGGAAATCGATCTCTTCCTCGGGGAAATCCAGCGTGGCCTCCACCAGCATGCGCAGGTGGATGACCTTGTCCACCAGCTGGCGGATGGCGTTGGAGAACTCGCCCTCCATCGAGCGCGCGGCCGAGCGCGCCGCGGCCTCGGTGCTGGCTTCGATCAGGTCGGCCACGGCCTCGGCCTGGGCCAGGTCGAGCTTGTCGTTGAGGAAGGCGCGGCGCGTGAACTCGCCGGGTTCGGCCAGGCGCAGGCCGATGCCGTCGCCGGCCTGCAGGCAGCGCGTCAGCAGCATCTGCATCACCACCGGGCCGCCGTGGCCCTGCAGCTCCAGCACTTCCTCGCCGGTATAAGAGTTGGGCGCCGGGAAATACAGTGCCAGGCCGTGGTCGATGACCTTGCCGTTGCCATCGAGAAACGGCAGGTAGGTGGCGTGGCGCGGCTTCAGTGCCTGGCCGCAGACGGCGCGCATCACGGGGCCGACATCGGGGCCGGACACGCGCACCACGCCGATGCCGCCGCGGCCGGGCGCGGTGGCGATGGCGGCAATGGGAAGCTGGGGAGCAGTCATGGCGGTATTGTCGCAGATCGGGTGCGGTTGGCGTGGCACGCGCGGGAACGCGCTGGAACGCTATGGCGGGCCGCCATGGCTGGCGGGACGGTCAGCTGGCGCCGGGCAACGGCGGCGCCTCGTCCGGCATCGCCTGCAGGTCCAGGCACTCGGCCATCAGGCGGCGCGCGACGATGCCGTCGACCTGCCGGCCCAGCCGGGCCTGCCGCTTGACCAGCTTGCCGTGCAGGCGCCTGGTATAGCGCGCCGGCAGCACCGGCGCCAGCGCTTCGATCACGTAGCGCAGACGCTTGCCGGCGATGCGCTGCGCGTGCACCGCGGCGGGATCGCCCTTGCGGGCATGCCGGGCCAGTGCCCGTAGCTGCTTGCGGCCGCGGCGCACGCGCCGGCGCGCAAAGGTGGCCAGGCGGGCGTCGTCGCCGCGGGCGCGCGCGGCGAGTTGCGCCAGGTGCGCAAGGTCGCGATGCAGCGCGGGCAGTGGCCAGTCGCGGTAAGTGGCCAGTGTCGCCAGCATCGCGGCGCGCGCGGTCTCGCGGCGCTGCCGGGCGGTGTCTGCGATGGCGGCCAGTATCGTGTCTTGCGGCTCCAGTTCGCGGGCCGGGCCGATGGTCTCGGCCAGGAACACATCCCAGTCGCGCACCGTGGTGGTGGCGCGGGCCAGCGTGCGCAAGTCGCGCTTCCAGCGGTCGCGCTCCTGCCGCGGCAAGGCCGGGCCCATGGCCCACACGACCGCGCGCGCCCGGCGCAGGGCAATGCGCAGCTGGTGCAGGTCTTCCGGGTCGTCGCGGCGCTGCAGCGGGTCCAGGCACGCGTCGATGCGCGCCAGGCTGGCTTGCGCCAGCGCGGCAAAGGCTGCGGCGGGCCGCGCCTTGCGGCGCAGCTTGGGAGAATTGGCGTCGGCGTTCATGGCGGACTGCATGCGGTCAGGCGCGCACGCGGGACGCAGATGCCTTCAGTGTAGGCGACAGCACGCGCTTGGGCGGTATGCGGCGCCAGCGCCGCTTTGGCGGTTGACACGCCCTGTCCTTCAGGCTGGAATGCGCAGATTCGCCAGGACCAGCACCCCTGACCCACGAGGAAACCGCCATGACCACCGAACAGGAACGGCTTCTGCTGCGCGACACCATCGAGGCCGGCTTCCGCCAGGCCGCCTTCGTCAACGACGTCGGCATCGCGCTGGCCGACTGCGGGCCCGGCTGGTGCGAGTCCACGCTGGCCATCACGGCGCGCCACCTGCAGCACGGCGGCATCGTCCACGCGGGCGTGCAGGCCACCATGGCCGACCACACCGCCGGCGCGGCCGCATCCACCATCCTGGAAGCGGGCCAGCACGTGGTCACCGCGGAATTCAAGATCAACCTGCTGCGGGCCGTGCGCAGCGAACGGCTGCGCTGCCGGGCCGATGTGCTCAAGTCTGGCCGCTCCATCATCGTGGTCGAGGCCGACGTGTTTGCCGACGTCCACGGCGAATCCGTGCTGGTGAGCCGGCTCAACGCCACCATGAGCGTGCTGGACCTGGCCTGAGATCCTCTCTCTCCCATCTCGACAAAGGAAGCCACCCATGATCGACCACACCGGCGTCAGCGTCAGCGATTACGAGAAAAGCCGCGCCTTCTACCAGGCCGCGCTGGGCGCCATCGGCTACGTGCTGGACAAGGAGTTCCCGGCCAGCGTCACCGGCAGCACCGATGTCGCCGGCTTCGGCACGCCCGGCCATCCCGATTTCTGGATCCACAGCGGCACGCCCAACCAGCCGCCGGTGCACGTGGCGTTCCGCGTCGACAGCCGCGCGACCGTCGATGCGTTCCATCGCGCGGCACTGGCCGCGGGCGGGCGCGACAACGGCGCACCCGGCCTGCGCGCGCACTACCACCCCGACTACTACGGCGCCTTCGTGCTGGACCCGGACGGCCACAACATCGAGGCGGTCTGCCACAAGCCCGCTTGATGCGGATTAAGCGGCGGATTCAGCGGCGGGTTCAGCGCGTCGCCACGATAAACAGGCGCGGGAACGGCAGCAGCACCGAGCCGTCCGGCAGCGCCGGGTACGCGTTGGCGATCTCGGTCTGGTAGCGGGCCAGGTAGGCGGCACGCTCGGCCTCGTCCAGCGGCTGCAGGAACGGGCGCAGGCCGCTGCCCTTGAACCACTCCACCACCGCGGCCGGGCCACCGGCGAGCGGATGGTGATAGGTGGTCAGCCACACGTCCACGCGCTGGCACAGCGGGCGCAGCAGCTCGTAGTACCAGCGCGCCGGCGCGCGTTCGGCGCGGGCCTTGCTGGCGCCGGCAAGCTTGTCGGCCCACGGGCCTTCTGCCGCCACCCGGCGCATCAGCTGGTGCGCGGGTTCTTCCAGGTTGTCCGGCATCTGCACGGCAAGCGTGCCACCCGGGGAAAGCTTCGACACCAGTTCGGGAAACAAGCGGGCGTGGTCGGGCAGCCACTGCAGCACCGCGTTGGCGAGGATCACGTCGTACGGGCCGGGCTCGTCCCAGGCGCCGATGTCGGCCACGCGGAACTGCACGTCGGGCAGGCGCTTGCGCGCGGCGTCGATCATGTCCTGCGAGCTGTCCAGCCCGGTTACCGAGGCGCCGGCATAGCGCGCCAGCAGCACCTCGGTGGAGTTGCCGGGACCGCAGCCGATATCCACCGCGCTGCGCGCGATCTCGTTGGGAATGGCTGCCACCAGGTCACGGACCGGGCGGGTGCGTTCGTCTTCGAAGGCGACGTATTGGTGGGCGGACCAGCTCATGGGGATCTCCTGATATCGGGCGCAGGTCAGTAGGATACGCCTGCAGTAGCCGGCACCGCAGGCCGTAGCCAACACCGCATGAGCGCGGCTCCCCTCTCCCGCGAAGTGGGAGAGGGATGGGGGTGAGGGCCGGAGCTTCAACGAAGCAGCGCGCGTCGGTATGCCAGCGCCTGCCCTCACCCCCGGCCCCTCTCCCGCGCGCGTGAGAGAGGAGCAAACCGGTGGCAGGCACAGGCCATCGGTCGGGAAAAAACAAAAAGCCCGGCATCTCTGCCGGGCTTTCCATCACCGCATCTTGCAACAGGCTCAGCTCTTGGCCACCACGGCCGTCTTGCCCTTGCCCAGCATCCGGTTGATCTGCCACTGCTGCGCGATCGACAGGATGTTGTTCACCACCCAGTACAGCACCAGGCCGGCCGGGAAGAAGAAGAACATCACCGAGAACACCAGCGGCATGATCGTCATGACCTTGGCCTGCACCGGATCCGGCGGGGTCGGGTTCAGCTTGGTCTGCACGAACATCGACACGGCCATCACGATCGGCAGGATGTAGAACGGATCCGGCACCGACAGGTCCTTGATCCAGCCCAGCCACGGCGCGCCGCGCATTTCGACCGACGACAGCAGCACCCAGTACAGCGCGATGAACACCGGGATCTGGATCACGATCGGCAGGCAGCCGCCGAGCGGGTTGACCTTCTCGGTGCGGTACAGGCCCATCATCTCCTGGTTCATCTTCTGCGGGTCGTTCTTGTAACGCTCGCGGATCGCGGTCATGCGCGGCTGCAGGTCCTTCATCTTGCCCATGGACTTGTAGCTCGCCGCCGACAGCGGGAAGAACACCAGCTTGATCAGCACCGTCAGCGCGATGATCGACCAGCCCCAGTTGCCCAGGAAGCCGTGCAGCTTTTCCAGCAGCCAGAACAGCGGCTTGGCCAGGATGGTCAGCCAGCCGTAGTCCTTCACCAGTTCCAGGCCCGGGGCGATCTTCTCGAGCATGTGCTCTTCCTGCGGGCCGGCGAACAGGCGCGCATCGGTGCTCACGCTCGCGCCCGGGGCCAGTTCGCCCAGCGGCTGCTGCACGCCCACGCGGTACAGGTGCGGATCGATCTGCTGCACGTAGAAGCTGCGCTCCTTGCCGGTCTGCGGAATCCACGCCGAGGCAAAGTAGTGCTGCACCATCGCCACCCAGCCGTTATTGGCGGCGGCCGGCACGGTGGCCTTGCCCTTGGCGATGTCTTCGAAGTCGATCTTGTGGTACTTGTCGGCGTCGGTGTAGACCGCCGGACCGGTGAAGGTGCTGTAGAACTGCGACTGCTCGACCTTGCTGCCGTCGCGCGCCAGTTCCAGGTACAGCGTCGGCGAGATCGGCGCGGTGCCCGCGTTGGTCACGTCGAACTTGCTGTCGACCACGTAGCTGCCCTTGCGGAAGGTGTAGGTCTTGACCAGCTTCACGCCGTTCTTCTCGGCGCTCAGCACCACCTGCAGCTGCTCGGCGCCGTCCAGCGTGCGCGGGCCCGGGGCCGCGGTGAACAGCGTGGTGTGGTTGGGCAGGTCGCCGCCGATCAGGCCCGAGCGGGCCATGTAGGTGCGCACGTTGTCGCGCTCGAACAGCACCACCGGCTTGCCGTCCTTCTCATGCTCCTTGAGCAGCTCCAGGCGCGACACGATGCCGCCGGCGGTGTCGATCTCGGCGCGCACCGTGTCGGTGGTCACCACGATCTTCTCGCCGGTGGGCTGGGCCGCGGCCTGCGGCGCGGCGCCCGCGGCCGGCGCGGCTGCGCCCGGCTGGACGTTGGCCTTGGGCACGTCGCCCTGCGCGGCCGCGCCGCTGGCGGCCGGCGCCGAAGCGGCCTGCTGCTGCGTCGTGCTCGGGAAGAACATCGACGCATGGCCGTTGGCGCGCTGCCAGTTGTCGTAGAGCAGCACGAGGGACATCGAGAAGATGACCCAGAGGATGGTGCGTTTGATATCCATGTCTGGCTGTGGTCGGAAAAATCAGGGTCTGGGCAGACGGATTGCCACGGGCGCATGGCCTGTGGCGGCATGGACTGGCGGGTCTGCTTCCGTGCCCGGCACGGGATCATACCCGCCTTGGGCGAAAGGATGGCAGCGGCACAGCCGGCAGGCGGCCATCCAGCTCCCGCGCGCGGCGCCATGATGGACGATGGCGTCGCGCGCGTAGTCGGAACAGGTCGGCAGGAAGCGGCACTGCGAGCCCAGGTAAGGGCTGAGGGCGATCTTGTAGACGCGCAGCAGGGCTAGCAGGATTCGCTTCATGGCGGGGCGGTCAGGCTGGCTGGCCTGGTGGCTGGCTTGGCGAGGGGCTCGCCGGCGGCGCCGCGGTGGGCGGTGCCGGGGGCGAGGCAGGCGGCGCGGGCGGCGGCAGTGGCTTTGCCGCTACGTCGAGCAGGCTGGCGATTTCCGCCGCGCATGCCCTTCGGACCGCCGCGCGCGTGGCAAATTCCACGCGCGGGAACTTCGCTTGCAGGCGCAGCAGCACGTCGCGGCCCGCCAGTTGTTCACGGCGCTGGCGGAACAGCTCGCGCGCCATGCGCTTCACCAGGTTGCGCTCGGCGGCGCGCGGCGCGAACTTCTTGCCCACCACCACGCCCAGGCGGCCTTCCGGCCGGTCATTGGGGCGTACATAGAGCACGAAGTGGGTGCTGCGCCGCCGGGGCCGCAAAGCAAAAACGGATGAAAACTCATCCGTCTTTGTAAGCCTCGCGGCTTTGGGGAAGGCATGGGCTGACACGCTGGGTGACACTGGCAAGCGCTGGCAAATAAGACTGCTGGCGCGAAGCGGCGCCCTGCGGCAAGCTGCCGGCCGACCTGAAGCCGGGGCGGTGGGCATTGACGGCCGCGCGGCACGGCTGCGGTACGCTGCAGCCGGCGCCGGGCGCGCCGTCAGGCCGGTCGCCCGGGCCTCAGATGGCCAGGCGCTTGCGGCCCTTGGCGCGGCGAGCGTTGATGACGGCACGGCCGCCGCGGGTCTTCATGCGCACGCGGAAACCGTGGGTACGCTTGCGGCGGGTAACGGAAGGTTGGTAGGTACGTTTCATGTTGCACTCTCTGGTTGATCTTGGCTCGCCCGACTCCGGCCGGTGCCGGGGTGCCGTGGCCGCCGCGTATGGTTCGCATGGGGTTGCCGCTTGCGAGGGAACTGCAGCGGCGTGTCCGACGATTCTGGTTCTGTCTTAGCTGCCGGCCGAAGGGCGCGCGCTGCAGGCAGGTAGCCTGTGGGCGCGGACGGCACGGACAGGCCAGACCCGGCGATGCGCATACGTGATCCCCTGCCGCATCGCAGAACCCGCCATTTAAACGATTTTCCGCGACGCTGTCAAGGCGACAGTCAGTGTGCGACGGCACAATCACCACACCGCCTGGTGGCGCGTGGTGCGCCATTGTCCACAACGGCCAGTGGGTAACCGCTAGTGCCCAGAAGGACACCTCTAGGTCTGTCATCCACAGGCGAAGTCCCTGTTTTTCCTGAATCTTTGCCCGTTTCCCCACCCCGGAAACCCGCGTCGCAGCAGGGGTTGTGCACATCAATCCACTGCATTTGCACAAGTTGTCCACAGACTTATCCTTTGTGGATAACTCAGGGGCGGGGGTACAATCCGGGTCCAAACACAACACGGGCTGCGTGGCGCAGGCGCAACCCGGGCTCCCACCGCGGCAACGCATGACTTTACGCACGCCAGTGCGGCGAACCGGAAGGCTCGCTGGCGGCTGCATGGCATGCCGCGGCGGCCTCGACCGTGGGAATGGATTCCCAATAGAGCCGAGGCGGCCCGGATCACGCGGCGCATACGCCGCCCGTGGCGTACCCGGGCCGCCGGCAAGGCGGCAACGGGTGCGATTACTTAACAACAAACAATGCAAGATTTCTGGCAGGCGGCAGCCGCGCAACTCGAGCGCGAACTGACGCCGCAACAGTTCAAAACGTGGATCAAGCCGCTGGCGCCCGTTGCGTTCGATGAAGAAACGCATGCGCTGCGGATTGCTGCGCCCAACCGTTTCAAGCTCGACTGGGTCAAGAGCCAGTTTTCGGGGCGCATCACCGCCCTGGCCTGCGAATACTGGGAAGCGCAGGTCAGCGTCCAGTTCGTGCTCGATCCCGCCGCGTCGGGGCGTGCCGCTGCCTACATGCAGCCGGCCCAGCCCGGCATGGGCGCGGGCGGCATGGACCGCATGGAACATCACGCAGCACCGGGTACGGGCATGGGTGGCTATCCCGGCGCCCAGCCCGTCCAGCCGATGGGTGGCCAGGCCCCGTTTGCCATGCCTGGCCAGCCGGCGCAGCCCGGCTACGGCGAGTACCCCGGCGCGCCCGCGTATGGCATGGGCCAGCCGCAGTATGGCAACCCGGCCGGCATGCCCTCCGCCGCCCCGATTCCGGCCGGCGCGCGCGGCCAGGGCATGGGCCAGCACCACCCGCAGCACCACGCCGACCTCGGCGAGATCGACGTGGTCCAGATGGACCCCGCCGAAGCCAGCGCCCGCTCCTACCGCGCGCCGCAACAGGCGCAGCACGCGCATGCCGCGATGGGCAACGGCGCCACGCCGATGCCCGGCCACCAGCCCAGCGACACGGTCCATGAGCGCTCGCGCCTGAACCCGATCCTGACCTTCGACAACTTCGTCACCGGCAAGGCCAACCAGCTGGCGCGCGCCGCCGCCATCCAGGTCGCCAACAACCCGGGCAAGTCCTACAACCCGCTGTATCTCTATGGCGGCGTGGGCCTGGGCAAGACCCACCTGATCCACTCCATCGGCAACCACATGCTGATGGAGAACCCGCGCGCGCGTATCCGCTACATCCACGCCGAGCAATACGTGTCCGACGTGGTCAAGGCCTACCAGCGCAAGGCGTTCGACGAGTTCAAGCGCTACTACCACTCGCTGGACCTGCTGCTGATCGACGATATCCAGTTCTTCTCCGGCAAGAACCGCACGCAGGAAGAGTTCTTCTACGCCTTCGAGGCCCTGATTGCCAACCGGGCGCAGGTGATCATCACCAGCGATACCTACCCCAAGGAAATCACCGGCATCGACGACCGCCTGATCTCGCGCTTCGATTCCGGCCTGACCGTGGCGATCGAGCCGCCCGAGCTGGAAATGCGCGTGGCGATCCTGATGAAGAAGGCCGCTGCCGAGAACGTCAACGTTCCGGAAGAGGTCGCCTTCTTCGTCGCCAAGCACCTGCGCTCAAACGTGCGCGAGCTGGAAGGCGCGCTGCGCAAGATCCTGGCGTTCAGCAACTTCCACGGCAAGGACATCACCATCGAGGTGACGCGCGAAGCGCTGAAGGACCTGCTGACCGTGCAGAACCGCCAGATCTCTGTGGAGAACATCCAGAAGACCTGCGCGGATTTCTACAACATCAAGGTCGCTGACATGTATTCGAAAAAGCGGCCTGCCAATATTGCACGGCCGCGCCAGATCGCGATGTACCTGGCCAAGGAGCTGACGCAGAAGAGTCTGCCCGAGATCGGCGAACTCTTCGGCGGCCGCGACCACACCACCGTGCTGCACGCCGTGCGCAAGATTGCCGACGAACGCAGCAAGGATGCGCAGCTCAACCATGAGCTGCACGTGCTGGAGCAGACGCTCAAGGGCTGATCGCCGGCTGGTACCCGGGGCGGCTCCCGGGACGGCGTTTTGAAGGGCCAGCCCGCCGGGCTGGCATACTGTAGGGTGCGCGCCACGGACATCCCGTGGCGCCTGGGGAATTAACGTCAGCGTCGCCGGGGCAAGTGTCCGGAAAGTGGCCACTGATAAGGCTTTGCGGTGAGTCGGGACGGGATGGCAAGAACGGTTGGCGCCAGCGTGGCTTTTTGGGCACAGCTGGCCCGCCGGCCGGTCCCGCCCCGCTTCACCGCAGCGGCTTATCCTTGGTACAATGGCACATTAACTCCTTGATTCCTAAGTGAATTTGGAGTTGTTTGCGTTCTGCGGTCGCCGATTACAAACGACGAAGGATAAATTCAATGCAATTGGTCAAAACCTCGCGAGACAACCTGCTGCGTCCGCTGCAAATCGTGAGCGGCATCGTGGAGCGCCGCCACACCCTCCCGATCCTGGCCAACCTGCTGATTCGCAAGTCCGGGTCGAACGTATCCTTCCTGTCGACCGACATCGAAATCCAGATCACCACGCATGCGGAATGCGGCGTCGGCAATGACAGCGTCGCCACCACCGTGGCCGCGCGCAAGCTGCTCGACATCCTGCGCGCCATGCCCGACGGCGACGTCGCCCTGTCGCTCAACGACAAGCGCATGACCGTGCAATCCGGCAAGAGCCGCTTTGCCCTGCAGACGCTGGCCGCCGAAGAATTCCCGACCGTGGCCGAAGCCAGCGAATTCAACGCCAGCGTCAGCCTGCCGCAGAAGACCTTCAAGCACCTGCTGGCGATGGTCCACTTCGCCATGGCGCAGCAGGACATCCGCTACTACCTGAACGGCATGCTGCTGGTGGTGGAAGGCAAGAAGGTCATGGCAGTCGCCACGGACGGCCACCGCCTGGCGTACTGCGGCGTCGAGCTGGAAAACGAAGCGGCTGGTGTCGGCTCGCGCCAGGAAGTCATCATCCCGCGCAAGACCATCCTGGAACTGCAGCGCCTGCTGGAAGACAACGACGATCCGGTCACGGTGCAGCTGGCCGCCAACCAGGTCAAGTTCACGTTCGCCAATATCGAACTGATCTCCAAGCTGGTCGAAGGCAAGTTCCCGGACTTCCAGCGCGTGATTCCCAAGGGCTACAAGAACGCCTTCGCGATCGACCGCGTGCAGCTGCAGCAGGCGCTGCAACGCACCGCGATCCTGACCACCGACAAATTCAAGGGCGTGCGCTGCATCCTCGACACGCACATGCTCAAGATCAGCTCCACCAACGCCGACCAGGAAGAGGCGCAGGAAGAGCTGGAACTCGATTACTCGGGCGACGCGCTCGATATCGGCTTCAACGTGACCTACCTGCTCGACGTGCTTGCCAACCTGAAGACCGAGCAGGTGCAGGTCAGCCTCGGCGACTCGAATTCGAGCGCGCTGATCACCGTGCCGGACGACGACAACTTCAAGTACGTCGTCATGCCGATGCGCATCTGATGATCCGGTGACAGGACCTGTGCCACAACCAGCGCAGACAGCAACCGGAGCAGCAAACGGCACGCTACGACACCCGGCCCCGGCCGGTACGTCCAGGGGATGAATATCCCGCCGCGGGGGCAGGATCGTTACGACGATCCGCCCCTTTTGCCGTTTTTAGTAACCCGCCATGCGGACCCATCGCGCCCCGCCGCCGGCATGCCAGCCATGCCCGCCCGGCCCCGATTCCGCATTCGCCGTAAGTAGGAAAGACATGACCGAACAGCAGAAACCGCAACAGGAAAACACCTACGGAGCCTCCTCGATCCAGATCCTGGAAGGCCTGGAGGCGGTACGCAAGCGCCCGGGCATGTATATCGGCGACACGTCGGATGGCACCGGCCTGCACCACCTCGTGTTCGAGGTGCTGGACAACTCCATCGACGAAGCGCTGGCCGGCTACTGCACCGAGATCCAGGTCACCATCCACAGCGACAACTCGATCTCCATCGTCGACAACGGCCGCGGCATCCCGCCCCTGGTCAAGTTCGACGACAAGCACGAACCCAAGCGCAGCGCGGCCGAAATTGCCATGACCGAGCTGCACGCCGGCGGCAAGTTCAACCAGAACAGCTACAAGGTCTCCGGCGGCCTGCACGGCGTGGGCGTGTCCTGCGTGAACGCGCTCTCCAAGTGGCTGCGCCTGACCGTGCGCCGCGACGGCCAGGTCCACCTGATCGAATTCGCCAAGGGCGAAGTGCAGAACCGCATCATCGAGACCGTGCCCGGCCCCGACGGCCAGCCCGTTGAAGTCTCGCCGATGAAGATCACCGGCGCCACCGACAAGCGCGGCACCGAAGTCCACTTCCTGGCCGATGAAGAAATCTTCACCAACGTCGAGTTCCACTACGAGATCCTGTCCAAGCGCATCCGCGAGCTCTCGTTCCTGAACAACGGCGTCCACATCAAGCTGGTCGACCAGCGCACCGGCAAGGAAGAAGACTTTGCCTTCTCCGGCGGCGTGAAGGGCTTTGTCGAGTACATCAACCGCGCCAAGAGCGTGCTGCATCCCAACATCTTCTACGCCAACACCGAAAAAGACGGCATCGGCGTGGAAGTGGCCATGCAGTGGAACGACGGCTACAACGAGCAGGTGCTCTGCTTCACCAACAACATCCCGCAGCGGGATGGCGGCACCCACCTGACCGGCCTGCGCGCCGCGATGACCCGCGTCATCAACAAGTACATCGAAGAAAACGAAGTCGCCAAGAAAGCCAAGGTGGAAACCACCGGCGACGACATGCGCGAAGGCCTGGCCTGCGTGCTGTCCGTAAAGGTGCCCGAGCCCAAGTTCAGCTCGCAGACCAAGGACAAGCTGGTCTCGTCCGAAGTGCGCCTGCCCGTGGAAGAACTGGTCAGCAAGGCCCTGACCGACTTCCTGCTGGAAACGCCCAACGACGCCAAGACCATCTGCGGCAAGATCGTAGACGCCGCCCGCGCCCGCGAAGCCGCCCGCAAGGCCCGCGAAATGACCCGCCGCAAGGGCGTGATGGACGGCATGGGCCTGCCCGGCAAGCTGGCCGACTGCCAGGAAAAAGACCCCGCCCAGTCCGAACTCTTCCTGGTGGAGGGCGACTCCGCAGGCGGCTCCGCCAAGCAAGGCCGCGACCGTAAGTTCCAGGCCATCCTGCCGCTGAAGGGCAAGATCCTGAACGTAGAGCGCGCCCGCTTCGACAAGATGCTGTCCAGCCAGGAAGTGCTGACGCTGATCACCGCGCTGGGCACCGGCATCGGCAAGGACGACTACAACCTGGACAAGCTGCGCTACCACCGCATCATCATCATGACTGACGCGGACGTGGATGGATCGCACATCCGCACGCTGCTGCTGACGTTCTTCTATCGTCAGATGCCTGACATTATCGAGCGCGGGTATGTGTATATCGCGCAGCCGCCGCTGTACAAGATCAAGCATGGGAAGGAAGAGCGGTATATCAAGGATGATGTCGAGCTCAATGCTTATCTGTTGAAGCTGGCGATGGAGAAGGCGTCGCTGGTTCGGCCGGATGGGTCGGAAATCAGCGGGGATGCGCTGACTGAACTGGCGCGTCAGTATCAGCTGACGGAAGGGGTGATTGGTCGCTTGTCTCGCGTTGTTGATACCGACGCGCTGCGGGCTATTGCTGATGGCGTGACGCTGGATCTGGATAGTGCGGCGGCGGCGGAGGCTTCAGCGGTGGCGCTGAAGGCTAAGCTGGCTGAGATGCATGCCAAGACGTTGATTGGGGCGGCCGTGAATGACGACGGCACCGCGGACGTGTACGCACAGTTTGACGAAAAGACCGACAAGCATCGCTTGATGATTGCGCGCCGCCACCATGGCAACGTGCGGTTGTCGCATCTGGATGCGGATTTTGTTCATGGGGCGGATTACGCTGCGCTGTCCAATGCTGCTAAGACGTTCCAGGGCCTGACGCCGGAAGGTACCAAGGTGCAGCGTGGTGAAGGTGAAAAGCTGCGGGATCAGACTGTCAACGACTTCCACGGGGCTATGCAATGGTTGCTGGCTGAGGCTGAGCGTGGGGTTTCGCGACAGCGCTATAAGGGTCTTGGTGAGATGAACCCTGAGCAGCTGTTTGAGACGACGCTGGATGTTACGCAGCGGCGTCTGCTGAAGGTGCAGATTGAGGATGCTATTGCGGCGGATCAGATTTTCACCACGCTGATGGGGGATGAGGTGGAGCCGCGTAGGAACTTTATTGAATCCAATGCGTTAGTGGCGCGGAATATTGATGTTTGATTTGTGACAGCCGGATTTGGCTGTAACTTCAAATAAGGCCAGCGTTGTTCGACGCTGGCTTTTTATTTGGCCCCGATTGACAATCGTTTCGATTTCAATAATAAAATAGCAAAATATAAGAAAAGAAATCGGGGTAGGCGCATTGACACAATATAGTGGGGAAGATCTTTCGTCGGCGGATCTGATCGTTGACGCTGTATACAAGGGATATCGAACGGAGCGGGGCGGGATGGCGGACCCCCTGGTGCCACTCGTGGGGGTTAGCCGACAAGGCGGATTCCGCTACCGAGGGACTAACAAAGAGCCGGCCTTACTTGTTTTAACCTCCAACTTGGCCGAGCCTGATTGGCCCGATGAGCTCGATCCAACGACAGGGCGCTTTGTCTATTATGGTGACAACAGAGAGCCTGGCCGCCAGCTTCATGACACTCCAAGGTATGGCAATCTTCTGCTAAGACATGTGTTCGAATTGGCGCATATGGGGTGTCGCGACAGAGTGCCGCCTATCCTGGTCTTCACCACTGAGAGCCCTGGCAGATCGTTTCGGTTTCGTGGTCTAGCTGTACCCGGTCATCCGGCCATGCCTTCAACAGAAGATCTAGTGGCAATATGGAAGACTGCCGGCAACGAGCGATTCCAGAACTATCGCGCAGTCTTCACTATTCTAGATGCCGCAGTGATCGATCGGACTTGGATTCACGCGGTAGGCAGCGGTACAGAGCATGCTGATAACGCGCCAACCGCTTGGCGAACTTGGGTATCGACAGGTGTGGTAAAACCATTGGAGGCGCCAAGAACGCACCTCGTAAGGACCAAGCGCCAACAATTGCCTTCGAGCGACGAAGACTGTGCATTAATTGAAGTAATCAAGAAGCAATATCATCACAATGCATTCGGCTTTGAGGTTTGTGCCGCGGCAATCGTTAGGCTGCTCTTGCAGAATGTTGTTCGTATCGATTTGACTCGTCCGTGGCGAGACGGTGGTCGTGACGGAATAGGAACGCTTCGTCTTGGTCGTGGAGCCGCATCAATTGAGGCTGCTTTTGCACTTGAGGCGAAATGCTACAGCAACACAAATGCGGTAGGTGTTACTCACGTGTCTCGCTTAATTAGTCGTATTAAGCATCGAGAGTTCGGGGTATTAGTGACTACTTCCTATGTGGACTCACAAGCCTATAAGGAGGTTGTGGATGATGGTCATCCAGTAATTTTCGTCACTGCTCGCGATATTGTTCAGTTGTTACGAGACGCAGGCTATAGCACTCCTTCGCTAGTAAATCAATGGCTCGAAGGGCTCACTCTCACCGTGAATAGCTGATCGAATTTCACTACATATGAAGATCCAATTTCCTTGAAACGAATAATGCATGTCAGGATAAAACGACACTTTTGTGCGAGCTGATCAGGAAGCTCGCTGCGGGGAAAGCAATAAAGGAAACACGCGTAAAGGTCCGCTGATCTGATTAGCTCTAAGAGCTCCACATTCGACCGTGAAATGTCGTTGTAGATGGTCATTGAGCCATTCCTCCAAGTAGAGATCCAGACAGTCTGCAACTCTACCGGGTGAATTCATAAGCTTAGCCTAAGCCAATGCTGCATTCACGGCGCGAATATCCTTTACGGACTGCTTCTGCGATTTCCCAATCCATTTGAAGATAGCAGTCATCACATCCGAGCAAACGCCATTACCACAGAGCTTCACTTTGTCCCTGCGATTTCCAAATGGCAGCTGGTGCTTCTGGTGAGCACTCATTGCTGTTACCAACTCAGCCGGCTGAAGCATCCTCATATATGGAACGTCACCACGCCAAGTGACTAAAGCAAAGCGATCTACGGTAGTTACCGTTCGTAGAGGGACATCCAGAGTTTGCCATCCACCAGCATAGTCAGAGCCGTAGTAGACAATAATGAACGGCACCCTGCGCCCCAGTGCAGCAATAGCTCGCTGGGCTCTATCAAGGGTTGCCTGTGCGCGTCCGGCCCGATAGAGGGGTGTTGTTCTGTATCCGGCCTTCCAGTCAATCACATCATGTGCGGTCTTGGCACTGCGCTTAACCATGCCCTTCAGCTGCTCGCCGGTTACGGTCGTCTGAAGTCTGTCACAAATTAAGAACATACGGCGTCGCGCTTGTGCTGAGCCGAAATCAGCAGAATTCAGAACTAAGTCGCTGACCCTATAGCCCAACTTCTCGATGGTCTGCACCAGCTCATCATGCCGATCCCACTTCTTCATGCGGTTGACGTTCTCGACAATGACCCAGCGAGGTTTCATTGCCTCAACCCATGGGACGATACCAATGGCTGTCTCGCGGCTACTTTCCAAACCTGGTTTGGCGCCGCGTGCAATTGAGTGTGATGTGCATTCTGGGGATGTCAGCAGAACATCCGGCCGGTATTTGCGGCCGAGCGCAGAAATATCAACGTTCTCGATGCGCTCTGTAATGATTGCCGCGTCAGGAAAATTGGCCTTATAAGTCCGTGTAGCTAAGTCCCAGGCATCCAGGCCAAGCAAAGGGATGCCGCCGCCCTGGACAGCACCGCGCGCTCCAAATCCTGCGCCACAGAACAAATCTACAAAGGATGGCATGGTATCTCGCGCGCCCAGGTCTAAGGTGAAGGTAGGCGTTCGCCTGGCGGCGAGTATACCCCAAGTACTTGGGAGTAGGATGCGTCTCCGCGCTCTGAACGGCAGCTCTCGCCGCTCAAGATGAGGCGGGAGGGAGCGCAACCAACCGTTGTGTCAGCGCAAGCCCAATGATTTTTCTATGAAGTGTTACGGGTACTTGGTGGAATCTCTCCGACGTCATCGTCGGAGTCAAGCCAGTTAAGGACTCGCTGCCCGAGCGTGGGTGCAATGCGTGCGTCACGTGTCGCGCACTCCCATACTGTCAGTACTCGCCAGCCGGACGTGCGCAAGGCCTCCACAACCCTGTGATCGCGCTCGACATTCCCGCTAAGCTTCGTGTGCCAGAAGTCCGTATTAGAGCTGGGCATCTTCGCAAATTTGCACCCTGAGTGCATGTGCCAAAAGCAGCCATGTACAAACACGGCTACCTTTCTGCCTGGTAAAACAATATCCGGCGCACCCGGCAAGTCCTTGCGATGAAGGCGGAAACGCAATCCGGCTGCGAACATAACACGGCGGACAAGCATTTCCGGCTTTGTTCCCTTGCCCCGGATTCCCGCCATCATCCTGCTGCGCGTTTCTGAATCAACGACGTCCGCCATTGCAAAGCCACCACTTTGCTCAACTCACGAAGTACTTCCCTGGTAGCCAAGTATTCAGGCTACTTTGGCCCGCTCAGACACCTTGGTCGCCAACACGGTCTTGAGTTCCGGAATGTTTGTCGCTGCCTCGGAGTAGCCGTAGTTCATGACGACATCTTTGCATTCAGCTCGCTTGGCCCATTCAGAGATCATACGCCCCGCCGCTGTCGCATGCAGTACGTCGTTGACTTCCTTCGCCCAGGTTGCGATTTGAGATAGCAGCTCGGGAGAAACAGCCTGGTTCGCCCAAACATGCTCCAAATCGAGACGACTGCCCAGCTTATCGGAGATCACGGAGATAGTGTATGCGGTGATATTGGCCTGGAAGGCTTGGAACATGGGACGCAAGAGTTTCTGCGCGTCTCGGTAGATCTTTGCCTTTGCGACCATCGATTTGAAATCTGCGACAGTCGGAAGAGGCACATCTTGACCGTCGACCGGCGAGAGTGCCGCCATGAAGCGATCGAAATTCTTCTGCGACCCAAGGCTAACGATATCCGGTTTTCGGTCCCAGGCATTCAGATACCTGGCAAGGTCAGTCTTGGTGATGCGCCGAGCGGTAGGGATCGCCTCCTTTAGAGCTTTAAGCCTCGCGGGCGTGCTTCCTTCACGAGCCAGCAATGTGTTATAGCTTCCAGCGGCGCGTTCGTAGAACCACTGACCGACACCGTCGGGGCAGTAGACCGAGCGCGATAGTTTTTCGATTTCGACGTGGAAGGGCTTGTTTGCTGAAAGATCGGATTGCCGGACGGCGTTCTGGCTGTTGGCAAAGCGCGAGATGTCCGAGACCAGCGCTTCCTCCTTGGCCGAGTCCTGAGCCTTCATCACGATGATCTTTGCCGGCACTCTTACACGGCTGAGGTCCGTTTCTGGATACTTCTTTCTTGTGAAATAAAGCGAGGCAGTAGTCTGGCCGCCATTGACGATTTGTAGGCCCTTCAACCAAGCGATGCCAGAGGCGCCGTCCTCAGCTTTGCCGAGGCGCATTTCGTCGGCCACAATCACGATACCGTTGTTGTAGGCCATGAAGCGCTCCGGAGCCGTGCGCAGAGTGTTTTGGATGCCGGAATTAACTCCTTTCCCTTTGACGCTGAGGAAGGACCGGACGTTGGCTTCAAGTAGGCGTGCGCCGAACTTTTCATAGAGCAGTCGCAAAGCGTCGCCCGGAATGGCCGTCATTGCGTAGTCGTAGTCGTCGTTCTGGCCGGGCACAAAAATACAGGGTAGCGGAGCGCCAGAAACGTCGGTGAAGTCCACGACCAGTTCGTCGCGTGGCTTACCTTCGGACCAATGTCGATACAGCCGCTCGATGTCCATCACTTCTAAGCGCACTGCCTTACCACCGATATCACGTGTCCTAAAGCTCTTGGACCTGGCTACTCGATCTGTGATGACGTAGACACGGATCTGCTCCAGGTCGTTATAGATAGCCTGAAGCGTCTCGGCCAGCGAGCGCACGTCACTGGACGGATCAAGCTTCGGCGCCATCTTGCCCTCAGCGCAATGCGTCAGGAAACGCAGGCACTGTTCGACGGCTGTCTTGGTTTCTGAATCCGGGATGGGTGTAGGAGCGTCAACGCCCGAATAGAGGCTGACGAACAGATCTAGCTGGTCGCTATCGTCGGACACTGAATAGCCGCTCAGCCTTAGGTTCGCATTACCAACTTTCCCTTCGAAGTGGCACTCGACCGGTTCGAAGGTCATGCCAATCTCGGACATGTGATCCATCACGATTCCAGCGAATACCAGTTCTTCATACAGCGCTCCGTCTCGCATCTGCGAACGAACCGCTTCCTGCGTCTCGCGCAGGAACTCCGACAGGTTCAAACTCATATCGCCCCCAATTTCTTCAGTGCATGTACTGTTGTAACGTTGTCGCCGCCGGCCTTTCCTAGATCAATTTCATAGGTGGCACGAGTTATCCCGGCGGGCACCCTGCCAAAGGTCAGCCTAGGAAAGTCGTCTTGAACTTCGATCACCAGCGTCTCGGCGAGTGCGAATCGCCGGGCATATCGCTCCGCGTGCGCGTCGAAATACCCAGCCGCGAGCAGCCGCTCGCTAAAAAGGCGCTCGGCCTCGGCATCGTCGCTGCATGACTTGCGTATTGCGGCGATCAAGTCAGGTAGCCTTAGGCCACTCTCGTTCTGCCGAAAGCGAACGCCGACAAGGAATAGCGGCTGGCGTATCGAGTCATCAAGTTGATCGAGCGAGCCAATCCTGGCGGGAAAGCCGTCGGCCGATAGCGTGGCCTTGACCTCCAAAGCCCCGGTGCCGAGTTCGAAGTCCTGACGGGCATCGAGCGGCCCCACCCACGACTCGACGGCGACTGCCAACGGTACAGCTCCATCGATGATTGTTCGAAGTACCGTGAGCTCTCCAACCAGACCGATCTCTGCTTCGGGGCTGAGCAAATAGGAACCCTTGCGCATGAACTCCTGCCATGCACCGACCCGTTTGATGAAGATCTGCAACAGTTTGGCGTCGCCGGTTCCGTTCGCGGCTGATTCGTCCAGAGCTCCTACCACGTCGCAGGCCATGGCCAGGAAGAGTTCCGTGCTGCCTGCGGCCCTGCGAGTCAGAGCAAGCCAGAGCCGGTCCGTGCTGTCGGGTTCGGTTTGCTCGACTGCGAAGCCTTGCCCCTCGGGCAGCTTTTCGGAAGTTGCCAATTGGACTGAAGGGAAGCCAAGCAAGATCGCCTCGGCGTTGTCAGGCGAGCGCCTGCCGGCGCGCAAACCCACTGAGCCGGCAGAAGGCAGGGCGATTGTATGCCAACCCGGCGCGGAGTCGTCGCCGGACAGCGACGACCACGCCATCACAAACTCGTCACTCGGACGGGCCATATTCCTGCATCCAGTAAAGTAGGTTGACTTCGTATTCCACGCTGATTGGGTTCTTGCTAGCTGGAAAGGCGATAGCGAAGGCCATGATGGGCTTGTTCCACCCGGGAACGATGAGCCTTTCCGGCTTGCCGTCCCTGTAAAAATGGGGAGTGAGTGGATAGAGCAGCAGCAGTCCACGGTCCACCTCGCCGCCTAGTTCTCCACGTGCTTCGCGAATACCTTTACCGCTGGGCGCTGTCGGGGGCGAGTTGCGGCCTCGCGCGGGATCAGGTTTCCAGGCTGCCCGGGTAAGCGCGAGGGCATGACGCCAAGTATCATCATCCACGTCGATACCTTCGTCCTTCGGGTCGGTGAGCACACCGATGGCAAAGTTTTTGGGATCCAGTTTTTCAGGCTCGACAGGATCCTCTGTCTTGCGAATGAAAAATTCTTCGACCGCGGATGCACCTGGAAATGCATGTGCATTACCAATGCCGTCGCCGCCACCAAGCAGCGCGACGCTCCACTCCCTCAATTGCCCGGTGTCCACCATCTTGGCGATAAATTCGGCAAGCACGGCAGCCTTGGCACTCGTTGCATTGGGATGCGTTGTGTAGGCTTCAAGGAATGCGAGCACTTTGGACACGTCCACATTCTTCCAGAGGCGCGCGTTTGGCCAGGAGTCGGCGTCACCATCGCGGGCGTACTTTGGTGCTTTATCCCAGCGATTGCCGAGCGAGGCGATCAAGGCATCTGTGGCTTCCAGGTTTTGCTGCTGAACTTTGGCATCACGATGGAAGAGGATGGTCTGCGGGCGCGTGCCACTATAGGTCAGAGATAGTGTCTCAGAATTCCGCATCTTCAAGGGCGAAGTGACTGTGAGCACTTCATGCGACATCACCTTGAGACCATATTGTTCCGGTGTAAGCTTAGCCTCCGCCATGAAATCAAACTCTTCGCGCAGCTCTTCCGATGCGTCGGCAATGTGGCCAAACCACTTCACCAAGTCTGGCGAAGTGTAGAGACGGCATAGGTCGAGGTAGCCGGGACGATAGCCGAACCAGCGGCCCATCTGCATGAGCGTGTCATACATCTTGGTGGTTCGGACAAAGTAGCTCACGCACAGGCCTTCAAGTGTCAGGCCACGGGCCAGCTTATCGCCGCCCACAGCGATAACTTTGAGCGCTGCGCCTGGCGTTGCGTAGTCGAGCGCATCCTTCGCGGTGCCATTGATGGAGCGAACTTCGATATCGTTGAGAATATCAGGCAGCGTGGCAAGCACATCGTCCCAGCTGGGCATTTCGGGCGGGCGCTCTTCGGGGGGAGAGAGCTCGGAAACTTTTTGAGTGATCGAAATGAAATCGTCCGCCCAGAGCTTCCGCAATTGATCGAGCAAGCCGTCCGCGTCGTTGTTACGAGTAATCTTTTGGCGCATCCTCCGCACAGCTTCTTCGACTTGGTCTCGAACTTGGCTTTGCACATCCACATATCTAGTAACGTGAATCAGCATGGAGCTGTGATCGTTCCCTTGCCCACGCAGCTCGCGCGCTGCGCAGGCTAGGACGAAGGAGCAGATGGCTTCGCGCAGTGAGGGCGGAATGACCTCTTGTCCGTTGTGGGTCGGCACATGGTTCTTCTTGTGCTTGGGCGGCATCCATCCAAAATCCGTTTTCGGGTCGTAGTGGTCAAGGATGTGCCGGGAGAGTGGGAGGGCGCCCATCCGTCCCTCTTTGGTCATCTTGCCGAACATGCGTGCGGGACCAACATAGTTCGACGGCGCGGCGAGGTTGATGATGAACGAGCGAGGGAAGAGGTCGGGACCTTCGTTCTTTGTCGCACCTTTGTGATGGATGAAGATGTTGGCGAAAGGCGTGGCCGTGTAGCCGACGTAGGCCTTTCGGGTGAAGGCGTGCAAGATTTGCCGAATGAGGCTGTTAATAGTTTTTGGCTGGTGTTCTTCGTCCGGTGTTCCGTCATCGTTGAACATCTGTTCGCCCGTATCCACGGAAGCGTTGTCCGCCTCGTCGTCGATCATGAGAAGTGGCAGCTTTGTCACTAGCTTGCGGTCACTGGCTGCAACTGGGGTATCACCCACACGAGTCTGAATCCAATTCAGTAGCGCGGTGAGCACTGTCTTCTGCTTCTTGACGACGAATAGCCATGGTCGCTCTTCTGGGGAAATGCCGCGGAAGTGTTTGGCGATGGCTTTGTTGAAATCGCCGTTTTCCGAGCGCGTGGTCGCCGAGTTGGTCTTCAAATCCTCACCGAATTCGGCCACACCGATTGGTATGCCGGCGTCGCGGTCGATAGTGGTCTCGTAACCCAGGAAGCTCTCTTCGAGCCGCACCTGAGTCTGCGAGCGCAGATTGTTATGCATGCCCGCGAGCACGATGATGATCTTGTAGCCAGCATCGGCTGCCTTGCAGATGAGTCCGGAGTAGTTGCTGGTTTTGCCCGATTGCACATGACCTACAACAAGGCCGCGACGGTCCCAAGGGTCGGCCCGTTGCGGATCCTCGAGCAGTCCGAGGATGTCGTCGGTAGCCTCGTCCAGGCCCTCAACTACGGTGTCGGAAAGCTTAGATTCAAGGAAATCCCTATACCGTCGCCAGTAATGCCAATCGCGCTTGCGCGCGGCCGTAAGCCAATCGAAATGCCCGGTGTTGTCCTTCAGGGCGGTGGCCTTGCCGATCCAATGACTGAAGCGCTGAATTAGCGTGCTAACAGCCTTGCCTTGATCCACCGCGTTTGGCGAGTCACCCGCGAACATCATCGCCGCCAGGTGAACCTTCTCGGCAATGAAGGATGGGGTTATTTTCGACTTGTCCTTTTCAGCCTTCAGCAATCTTTGCGCGGTGGCAATAACGTTTTCGAGCAGTTCCGCTTGCGCGACGGCCTCTTCTGCTACGGTCATTTGTTCCTCTCTAGCTTGGAGATCAGCGTTGGGTACTTCTGGAAGGGTTCGGTTCTAAGCATCCTCTTTCTGGCCTCTTCGACGTTCAAGCCCTTACGCTCGATCAGATCGTTGAAGAGTACGCTTGCGACCTCAATCACAGCTGCATTGGGTTCACCTTCGAAGGAAGTCCTCGGGGTTTCCTTGTTCTCCACTGTGTCCAGCCAGATGCGCTGCACTGGGACTGTTTCTTCAATCACGCGAAGCATTGCTAGCACAACCCGTTTCTGTGCGCCGCTTCCGTCCAAAACCGCGGCCACGGACGGATGCGATTCGTCGATCCGATATCGCAATCCGGTTCTTAACCTCTCGACTCGCCAAGCCTGCTCGATCGGCTGATTGCCTGCGGCGGGGACCGGCGAACCGCGGTAGGCAAACACTCGTCGCGCACGATCACGAGTGTTTTCGGCCAATCTAGTGAGCCAAGGCCGTAGAGACACAGGCGGCCGCGCCGTCGACTTGCGGACATCAATCTTCCAGTCGGCGTCGGCAGTGTTGGGAATGTCCAGGCGGATGCGTGCCAAACGATGAGCTTCTTCCCTGTTCCACGCACGCGAATTGCCTAGACCCAGCCATCCTCCAGCCACCAGGAGACGCTCGTTTCTGTACACATAGAAGCCTTGCTGGGCTGTCCAGCCGGACGGGCCAGCGTTGTCGTCGAACTCGGTATTGGTGAGTTTGTCGCGGTGAGGCAAGACATGACACTGGACCGAAACGCTCCCATACTTCGTTTGGTGCTTGGTGACCGGCGAAGCCCAGGGCTTGGCGGGATGTCCTGCCATGAACGGATCCCACGGTGAAACCTGGCGACCGTTGAGAAGCAACTTGAGCTTGGCGCTTGGACCTTGAATGAGTCGATGAAAGACCATTGCCAAGTGTGATTCGACGTTGTCGATGAGGTCGTTAAAGTTGTCGACGGTGTGGTCAGCAGTCACGACTCGGTCGAGTGACTCCCATAGCACGAGAGTTCCAGCCTTCAGACTTTCCAAGCTGGAGAGAAATGCATGGGAGCCTTCAGCTGGACCTTCATACAGAAGCCAGTCGTTGTCGGGATTAAGGGCTATTGCGTCCAAATCCCATCGCAGACAGCTTTGGACGCCATCTCTAACGCTCGCGACGGTCAACCGACGGCACTGGGAGAGCGAGGCGGTCTTTAGGCCCATGCCAAAGCGTCCCAGGTCACTCGCATCCCGCACGGCCAAGGGGTCTTTGTCTCCTAGGCGCATCGCTCCTTCGAGTTCCCCATCGTTCATGCCTCGGCCATTGTCAAGGATCGCGATGCGACTGCTTGGGCCATCCCATTTGAAGTCAATACGCACCTCTGTCGCGTTAGCGGAGATGCTGTTATCCACGATGTCTGCAAGGGCTGTCGCCGTCGAATAGCCCAGTCCGCGGAGCGATTCGAGCATTGCCATGGCACGCGGTGGTGCCTTCCGGGTTTTTTGCGTCATATCCAGTAGCCCTTTCCGGGCCAGGACTTGAATCCGAATTTGAGCAGCTGGCGAGCCAGCAGTCGTTTTGGTTTATCTGAAGTGCCTACCAAATTCACCCAAATCTTCCCCGATTGACCATCGCGTTCATCGTCGATCGCGACGCCGAGTTGCGCGGCACGCGCCAGAAGTTGCCCGAGGCGTGAAGAATGTCCTGCGCGGGTATTGGGGTTTCCAGGGGTGGACTTGAAATCAACCTCGGGAGGGCGCAGACCGAGCTCCTCGGATTGGTCGGTAGACTCAACGTCGGGGATTGAATTGCCCTCAACTACAGCTTTGCTTCTTTCACTGACCTTAGTGATACCAAGGGCGGTTCTCGCAAAGGCGTCTCGTCTATTGGGACGACTTAGTTTTTGGAGGGCCTTGGTTTCGATTTGCCTGACACGCTCGCGGGTGACCTCGTAGCGCTGGCCAACTTCCTCCAGCGTCAGTGCGTCAGGCGTGCCAATTCCATAGCGCATGCGGATGATCTGTTCTTCCTTGCGTGTCAACGTGGCGAGGAAGTCATCGATCGACCGACGGAGTTCGGTCGCGTACACGCGGTTCTCGGGAGATTGTAATGCGAGATTCTCACTGGTCTCGACAGCAATTAAATCATCGACTGAAACTTCATGGATGGGCAAGGGCGCAGGTGCTATGTGATAAAGTGCGGCAACCTTATGTGCGGGCATCTCCATGCTCGCCGCGATTTCTTCAGGATTTGGTTCTCGCCCAAAAATTGAATCGAACGTCAGCATTTCTCGTTGGAGGCGCTGAAGCTTCGCGTAGACATGGACCGGGACGCGGATGGTTCTGCCTTTGTCGGCAATATATCGTCCGATATGCTGACGGATCCACCAGCTTGCGTAAGTGGAGAATTTGAATCCGCGTCGCCAATCATAGCGCTCGACGGCTTTTAGAAGGCCGAGATTTCCTTCCTGGGTTAAATCATCCAGGGGCTCCCCACAGTATTGATGTTTTTGCGCAATATGAAATACCAACCTTAGGTTGGCACTCATCATCGCATCTCGCGCTCGCTTATAGCTGCGCATGGTCCGAGCATATCGAATGCCAGCCTCGGATGTTTTCGCAGCGTCGTTGTCTGCCAAAACTAATAGAAAATCGCGAGTGAGCCGGAGCGCTGCTAGGGCGTCACGGGCAGCGTGCCAAGAAGGTCCGTGCCCGTTGGTACTAATGGGGAGGATGCTTAACCGATCGAGAGCTTCTGCAAATGTCGCTTCGTAAAGTTGCGGTGAAATCTCAATCGGAGATTCGTCATTGTCCTCCGGGACGCTTTCTTCCAAATCGAGCAACGCCGGACTTGCATCCACATCGTCCGCAAAGGATGGCTCAATGTCGGATACTCCACCGAGCGACATCCACGTCAGCGGGCGCAGGCCATTCTTGACCTTGAGTCCAGCGGTCAGTGTCCATTGGACACCTTGAGGCCAAGCCGCCAGGGCATCTAGGGCGGCGGCCAAGGCGCCCTCCATGGCTTTACCAAGTTCGACCTCTTCGTTCGCAGAGATTAGTCGTAGGCGTTGAAACTCTCGTTGATACAGTCGCAGCGGCTCGTTGCGAGGTGAGATCGCGCTATCCATAGCGGCCAGCGCCTCGTCAATGATCTTTTCTTCACTGCTCGTTTCGTCAGGCCTCACAAAAACCTTGAAGCTCTCGAATGCTGTAGCGTATTCGAAGCGTTCATCCACCTCCGCTCCGAGGTCATTTAGTATTCTGATCAGCAGCCGTTCTGCTTCGGGGTTACACAATCGGTCAGCACTAATTGCCAGGTCCGCCACGTCCAGGCTTGGCACACTACCCTCACGAATAGCGCGAAGCAAAAGCGTGCGTATTTGTGTGCGAGTTTCCTCGTCATCCACACGAGCGAGCGGCAAAGCTTGCTCGGGCAAGTAGGCATCAATGTCGTCCCATTCTGCCGAAGAGTCGATCGGCTCATGGTTGGAGATGGCGAGTTGAATCGCATCGGCGGCTTTCACGACCGATATGTCGACCTCAGGGGGAAGACATTCTTCTTCGGCCTCCCATTCTGACAAGTCGAATTCCGAGAGCTCGTCGGAATCGATCATTGTACTGACGGCGGCGGTAATGTTCGCGCTATCCAAAGGTGATCCGAGCGTTTTCGTCGCGGGGGGGCCTTTGCCTTCCTCGGGAGTCATTTGGATGGGATCCAAAAAGTTGGAGCGCCTTACAATGGGAAGGGGATCTAGGTCCGGCTCGGGTTGGTGAGGAGAGCGCAACTCTTGGGCGATCCCTAGTATTGCGGCAGCCTCATGTGCACTAGCTGCGAGGGCAATCGCATGAGCTGTGCGCCCCGACGGGTCTAACAATGCATTGCTGGCGCCAGCGTCGAGGAGTAGTTTGCAGATGGAGGCTCTGTTGCGAGCCGCAGCCAGCATGAGAGGCGTCATGCCGCTGCCATCGCGAGCGTCAAGATCATCGCCTCGGTCGATGTGGATTTGAACTGCACTTTCGACGCCGGCCATTACCGCCATTCGGAGGAAACGGTTGAGAGGCTCAGGGCCGGCAACGTTTGTCTCTCGCGTTCGCATATTGCTGTTGCCTTTGTCGACCGCGGAATCCTTCATCGCCTTGATGTCCAATCCGCCAAACTTCTTTGCGCGGCCCGCATTTCTCGAGTCGCGATGGCCCGCTTGGCGGAAGGATCTCGTTGCACATTGGCAATGCGGATCTGCTGAGGCTGCTGTCCCACGTCCTGCAAACGTGCCGGAAACCAGGTGCCATGGAAAGGGACGAGAATCAGGCCAGCGCCACGAGCAAAGGTCTCGTGAATTACTCTTCGCCAAATCGACTCGTTCTTCGGAGACATGACCGCTTCTTCTAATTTTTTCGGATGCAAGTAGCCGCTAACAGGGATAGCAGGTTTGTAACACACTGTTACTGGCATTCTACCTTCTTATTCCGCGTTTTCCACCTTCATGAATTCCAGGTAGGTCCGTGGGCATTGCACCTTCCGCGGCCGATGACAATCCGCATCTCGCTTTGAGAGTTTGCGCATAGCTCCGTGAAGGCCTTATGGCGAGACTGATGTGTCGCCACCAGAATGGTCGACCAGGTTTGACAGCCTGACCAACACACCGGACGAGCAGCGAAGCGGTATCCTCTCGTCTTTCGCCAGCACACGCCCATACGGGCGGGCCGCGGCGGGGGAGCCTTCTGGCTCGCCGGTTTGTGTGTGCCGGTCTGTCAACCCTGCCCTGTGCTCGCCCACCCGATTGACAGCGGACGGCGAGCCTCCATCTCTTACACACGGAGGTCGCAATGACTAGCACCACCCCGGCTCCCCAAGAGCCCACCCTCGCCCAAAAGCAAGCTCAACTAGCCGAAAACCTGGCCAAAGTTGACCGCGCCCAGTTCCGCCGCCGCGCCAAGGCTGCCCCACCGCAACCCAGCAAAGCCGTCACCCTCGAGGACCACATCCTCGAAGTCAGCGACGACCTTCTACGCGTCAGCGCAGGCTTCCAGTCCGTCCTGACCTTGCTGGACCTGCAGGCCGGCGATATCCCTGACAGCATCGGCCTGCACGCCCTGATTTCGCCGCTTAAGCGGCAGATCGACCGGTGCGCTGATCGCCTGCAGGCGCTTGCTTGACGAGGGACAGGCCTGCGCAATGCAGGCCTGACAGTAAAACGGCGCGAGCTGGTCTCGCGCCGTTCTGGTTGTGGCCTGGAGGTTGTGCTGCAAGTTGAAGTTTCGGTGTCCAGCCAAGCTCAAGCACGGATCACCGAAACCTACGGAAGAACGCCGCCCCGCCTCAAGTCACCGCACTCACAAACGCCTCAAACGCCCTAGCCTCCACCGGCGAACAAAAGAAGTGCCCTTGCCCGTAATCGCAACCAGCAGCCACCAGAATGTCCCGCTGCAACTCCGTCTCCACCCCCTCCGCAATCACGCGGATGCGCAGCGCATGCGCCATGCTGATAATGGCATGGCACAAAGCCACGTCGTCCGGCCCCCGCGTCAGCGAGCGGATGAAGGACTGGTCGATCTTGATGTAGTCGATATCTAGGCGCCGCAGGTACGACAAGGACGAGTAGCCGGTGCCGAAGTCGTCGAGCGCGATCTCGATGCCGGCCGCCTGGAAGCGGGAGAGCTGGTCCATGACATCGGCGTTCTGCTCCATCAGCGAGCCTTCGGTGATCTCGATGACGAGGCTGCCCACCGGCACGTTCCTGCGCTCGATCATGCTGGACCAGGACTCGGGCCCGCTCGCAGGGGCGCTGAACTCCACGGGTGATTTGTTGACCGAGATCTGGAAGTCCTTGCCCAGCAGCACCTGCCAGCGCGCAAGCTGGTCCAGCGCTTCGGTCAGCACCCAGCGGCCGATGTCGATGATGAGGCCGGATTCTTCCGCAACAGCAATGAAATCGGCCGGGCGGATCGGCCCGCGCACCGGATGGTCCCAGCGGATCAGGGCCTCGGCCTTGCAGACCTTGCCCGTGCGCAGATCGACAATGGGCTGGTAGTGCAGCGCGAACTGCCCGGACGCCAGCGCCGTGCGCAGGTCCTGCGTGATGCGCAGGCGCTCCCGCTCCACCTGCAGCAGCGCCTGCGAGAAGACCTTCCAGCGATTGCGGCCCTCTGCCTTGGCGGCAAACATCGCCTGGTCGGCGCACACCAGCAGGGCCTCGGCGTTGTCGGCGTCCCTGGGCCAGGTCGCCACGCCGATGCTGGCCGACACCACCACCAGCTCGCCGGCCAGGCGGTAAGGCGCGGCAATCCGCTGCAGGATCGCCTGGGCAATGTCCCCGGCAACGCCGGCATCGCCCACCGCGGGCAGGATCACGGTGAACTCGTCGCCGGCCAGCCGCGCCACGGTATCTGTCGCGCGCACCGATGCCGCAATGCGCCGCGCCGCCTCCAGCAGCAACTGGTCGCCCTGGTCGTGGCCGAGGGTATCGTTCACCTCCTTGAAGCGATCCAGGTCGATGAACAGCAGCGTCACCGCATCCTGCGTGCCGCGCGAACGCCCGATCTCCTGCTCCAGCCGGTCAAAGAACAGGCGGCGGTTGGGCAGGTCCGTGAGCGCATCGAAATTGGCCTGGTGCCGGATGACTTCCTCCGCCTGGCGCTTCTCGGTCATGTCATGGATCAGCGCAACGCGGCAGCGCTCGCCATACGCGTGGGCCAGGTAGGTATCCACGGTCAGGTAGGCGGGAAACTCGCTGCCGTCTTTGCGGCGGATGAAGAGTTCGCCGCTCCATCTGCCCGTGGCTGCCACGGTGGCCCGCAGGCGTTCGACCAGCCCTGCCGCATTGCCTGCCCCGCTGATGCCATAGCCCGGGCGGCCCCGGATCTCCTGGGCGGTATAGCCGGTGGCGGCGGCAAAGGCCGGATTCACGTCGATGATGGTGCCATCGAGCGACGTCACCACCATGGCCTCGCTGCTGGACGAATAGACCAGCGAAGCCAGCCGCATTTCCTCCATATGGCGCCGTCGCTCCGCCATGGAGCGGCGCAGGCTGTAGTACAACAGCGCAAGCAGCAGCGTGGAAGCCATGGCACCGGCCAGGGCTACGCGGCGATAGACCTCGTAGGGCGCCAGCACCAGGCTGACCGCCTCGCCCACCACGAAATTGAGCCCGAACTCCGGCAAACGGTAATAGCCAAAGACCCGCTCCACGCCTTCAGAGCCCGACATCGCCCGATAACTACCGGTCGGGGGCGACCCGCTGGCGAGGTACGGCCTGTTGCTGACCGCCCTGGCCAGCGTACCCTCCAGCGCCGGCACGCGCGCAAGGACCATGCCGGAAGTCTTGATGACCGACGCCACTTCGCCATCGCGGTCAGTGAAGGTCTGCGCAAAGCTGGCGAACTGCTCCGGACTGACCGAGACCACGATGACCCCGTCGAAGCTGCCCGCGCGCAGGATGGGGCGCGTGAACTGGATCGACCATTTGCGCGAGACCTTGCCCTTCACCGGGTCGCTGATGAACAGCATGTCGCGCCCGCCCGCGTTCTGGTGGACCCGGAAATGCTCGCGCCCGCTCAGGTCGACCTTCTCAGTGGGCGCAGGCCCGGCGATGGACGAGTAGATGAGCAAGCCATGCTTGTCGATCACCGACACCTGGAACGACAGGTCCACCACCAGGTTCTGCCGCTCACGCACCATTTCGATGAACCCCGGCTGGCCGGCCAGCCAGCTGGCCCGCAGGTCCAGCAGGAACTCGGACAGCCGCAGGATGCTGGATTTCGAGTACGCGCCGAACGCCTGGGCCTGGGCCTGGGTACGCTTCGCGGCGTCGTGCAGCAAGCGGTCCCGCTCGCTCACGAGCTGGAACGCCGCGAACGCCCATGTTGCAATCAGCCACGCCGCCGCCGCCAGGTTCAACGGGGAAAAGACCGCGCGCAGGCGCTGCAGCGCCTTGTCATAGCGGGTGGTCGGGCGTTCTGGCATCAAATGGGTATCGCAGTGCAGCGAAGTGGATTGACATCCATAGCAGGCTAGTCGAGGTCAGCGAGCCCGACAAGCAGGACGCACTTTAGTCCTGTGCTCAGCGGGTGGAGTCGGGTTGGGGTGAGGCGAAAGCGTCACGTCGCGATCATGCTCCGGTCGCGAATGCGATAGGAAAAGGATGTGCGGTACGACATGGACGCAGAAGCCTCAATACTCCCTCAACACCCATCCGCTGATCGCTGCGAAGTACTCGCGGAGCCAGGCGTTATATCGAAGGTAGATCGGCGTTCCCGCCCCGACTCCGGCGACTTTGCCGAAGCCAGCCTTCCCGGCAATCTGCACCGCCCGCCGTACATGGAAGTCGCTGGTTACCACCACAACGGAGTCGGTGGCATCGATGCCCTGCTCCTCCAGTAACCGCCGGCTGAACACCAGGTTCTCTTCGGTACTGGTACTGCGTCCTTCGCGAATCACCCTGTCCGCCGCTATCCCGCGTGCAACGAGGTAATCGGCCATGATGTCCGCCTCGACACACTGCAGCCCAAAGTCCTGCCCACCGCTCACAACGACCTTGGCGTCCGGCCACCTTCGCGCCTGCGCCAGTCCCTGATCCAGCCGCGCAATCAACGTCGGCGACGCCTTGCAGTTAGGCGTACCAGATCCAAGAATGACGATGGCCTTCACCGGCATCCCCGCGGGTACGGAAACGCCCATGCCGCTGCGGATGCCATAAAAGAATATCCCGACCGTGACCAGCCACGCAGCAAACGCAAGCCATCCAGCACGCCAAAGCCACTGCCGCCGCCGGTCCGCCTTCCGCCATCGCGCCACGCCATTCCAACACAATGCGAGCAGCAGGAACACGATGCCGATGCACGCCGGCAACGCGATGCCGAAGTTGAACAAGCCCATGCTCATCAGCGCGACGGCATCGCCGAGCAGCACGGCACCGACCAGCGCCAGGGCAAGGCGTATCCAGCGGGTGTTTCGTTTCAATGCAGGGATCTCCAGGTAGTTGGTTGCTTGGTTATCCATCGGCATACTCATACATCAGCGGTTGATCCGTACTGGCTTCCTTCCAGATCCCGGCATCGATCAACGCCCTGGCCTCCGCAGCCAATTCTGCGATAACGGCGCGGACCGCCGGGTCTGCCATGCGTGCGCGCCGCTGTCCCAGGCATACGGTGCGCGTAATGGGCGGATCGATCCTGCACGCCGCCAGCGTCCCTTGCAGAATCTCCCGTGTCACCGCGCTTCTGGCGAGAACGCTGAACATGCCACCGGTTTCCACCAGCCGTATCAGCCGTTGGCCGGCGTCTATTTCAACGCGAACGTCTAGTGACACGTTCTCGCGCGCGGCATGGGCCTCCAGGGTTGACCGAATGGCATGCAGGCGCGACGGCATCACCAGGGGATACCTGTCCAATATCCTTGCCTGCACCATGCCTGTGTCTGGCAGCGATCCCGGCCCGCCTACCAGTTGCAGGTCCTCGCTGGCGATGGGTTCGCAATGCACTTCCGGCGTTGCCGTCCGGTCAAACACCACCGCCAGATCAAGCTGCCCTTCGGATAGCCAGTTCCACAGGTAGCCGGAGAACGTTTCCACCAGGCGCAGGCGAATTTTCGGGTAGCGGGTAGAGATGCGATCGACCAGAGGCAGGGCGATTACGGCGGCAGATGAAGAGGGCAGGCCCAGGGAAACTTCGCCGCCAGGGTCGGTTGTGCACTCCTGCAGCTCCTGGAACGTGGACTCGACGAGATTCACGATCTCGTAGGCGCGCCGCAGCAGGCGTTGTCCCGCTTCAGTCGGCTTGACGCCGCGAATGCCTCGCGTCAGCAGCACCGTCCCCAGCACATCCTCCAGCCGGCTCACGGTAACGGTCAACGCCGGCTGGGCAATCCCGAGCCTGCGCGCCGCGGCCGTGATGCTGCCCTCTTCGCAAATTGCGATGAAGGCGATCAGGCGGGAGATGTCCAGTTTGCGGGCGTTCTGCATAGGTTGCCATAGTACGAATTTATGCCCCCCAACAAAACAGATATTGGACGTCATAGTCGACGCGCAACAGACTACAGACCCAGAAGCCGCTACGCCATGCGGCCGCGCTCATAAACAAATGGAGGAGGACATCGTGCTACCAGACCCTGTTTCGCATACAGCCGCAGAGATTTCCCTGGTCGCTGCGGTTGAGCCAGCTGCGCCGCCCATGTCTGCGCTGCGTGCGCAATGGTGGCGCCTGCTGGATCGTCGTGTTGGCGTTGTGCCGTTGCCGGTGTATCTCGCGCTGCTGCCGATCGTGGTGGGATTCGCCATCCTTGGCAAGGTGCCATCGGATCTCACGATGGCGATCGGCGTCTTGTCGTTGGGCGGGTTCTTCTTCATGGAGCTCGGTCGACGTGTGCCGATGCTCAGCCTGATGGGCGGCGCTGCGATCCTTGCGTTCGTGGTGCCATCGGCGATGACCCACTACGGCCTGATTCCGCCGTCGCTGGTGCTGCCGATCAAGGAATTCGTCAAGGCGTCCAACTTCCTTTATCTCTATGTGGCGGCCATTATTGTCGGCAGCATTGTCAGCATGGAGCGTGAGGTGCTTCTCGGTGGCTTCCTGAAGATCTTTGTGCCGCTGACCGTCAGCTCGGTCGTCGCCGGTGCCGTCGGAACACTGACCGGCATGACGATGGGGCTGGATGCTTACCGGGCATTCTTCTTTGTCGTCGTCCCCATCATGGCCGGAGGACTTGGCGAAGGTGCCATCCCGCTCTCGATGGGGTACGCGCTGATTACGGGACAGCAACAGCCGGACCTGTTTGCGCAGATCATTCCCGTGGTCATGCTTGGCAGCTTTACCGCAGTGTTGCTGTGCGGGCTGCTCAATGTCCTGGGCAAGCGCTTTCCGCAACTGACAGGAGAAGGCGTGCTGCAGCGCGGCTCGCAAACGACTGCATGCGAGAAGGCGGCGTCCGCGACGTCTCCGACGGCACCGGTGTTTGATCCGGCCGGCCTTGCCGGAGCCATGGTGACCATCGTCGCGTTTTATCTGGTTGGCGTGTTGGTCCAGCGTGTCCTGGAGTTTCCGGCGCCGATCACCATGCTGTTCCTGATCGTCGCGGCCAAACTTGGGCGCGCCATCTCGCCCGCGCTGGAGCAAGGCGGAAAGGGTGTGTATCAGTTCTTCTCCGGCATCGTTACCTGGCCATTGCTGTTTGCGCTGGGCGTCGCACTGACGCCGTGGCGTGAGTTTGTCAGCGCGTTCACCGTGCCCACCGTCGTCACGGTGTTTGCCACGGTGGGGTCCATGATCGCCAGCGGGTTCTTCGTGGCGCGCTTCGTCAATATGTATCCCATCGATGTCGCGGTCGTTACCGGTTGCCACAGCGGCCAGGGCGGTGCCGGAGACATCGCCATTCTCACTGCGGCAAACCGGATGCAGCTGATGCCGTTTGCGCAGATAGCGACGCGCATCGGCGGCGCCATTACCGTAACGTTGGCTCTTATCGCAATTCGCCATGTTCACTGATACCTCGGTCGATGCAAGCAGCCTCGTCGCGCTCAGAGCGGTGCGTGGCTTTCATGTCGGCGGACGGCCAGTCGACCTGGTCGACCTGCCGCATCGGCACGTGGCCACGGTGCCGGGGGTCCAGCCACGTGTCTCCAATCCGAATGGGCGTTATCAGGTGGGGCAGCTCTATGTCCAACAGTTCGTCCTCGCTGCGCCCACGGCCAAATACCCTTTGCTGATGTGGCACGGCGGCGGCATGACCGGTGCCACGTGGGAATGCACACCGGATGGCCGGCCGGGCTGGCATGACTTCTTCATGCGCAAGGGATACGACACCTTTGTGAGCGACGCGGTAGAGCGTGGCAGGGCTTCGTGGGCGCCGGCGTACGTGGTGTCGGAGATGCCGGAGCACCGGACCTTGGAGCAGGCGTGGGACATATTCCGTTTTGGACCCGTGGCGGGATACGACGCAGCGAATGCGAAGCGACAGGCCTTCGCAGGGCAGCGGTTTCCGATACACGCGCTGGACGAACTCGCCAAGCAGTTCGTGGCGCGGTGGACCAGCACGGGCGGCATGGCCCTGGACGCCTATGTGGAACTGATCCGGCGGGTTGGCCCATGCGTGATCCTCGCGCACAGTGAAGGCGGCCGCCTGGCGCAGTACGCCGCGCTGTCGGTGCCCGAACTGGTAAGGGGACTGATCCTCATTGAGCCTGCCGGCGCGCCATCGACAACAGTGGACGATGCAAGCCGATTGCGCGGCATCCCTCACTGTGTTTTGTGGGGCGACTATATTGCGCAGAACGCGTTATGGACGATATATCGCCGGCAAGTGGACGAATGGTTGTCGGCCCTGCGGCAAGCGGGGGCGAGTGTCACTGAATTTGACTTGCCGGCCATGGGCATCCGCGGGAATTCGCATCTACCGATGATGGACGACAACAACCTGCTTATTGCCGGGCTGGTCCATGATTGGATCCATCGTGCGGTGGCGGGCGACGGCCCGGCCCAAAGGATAGGGCGACGCTTGTCGCCAGCATGAATGCCGTTTGGGACGGCGGTGCGTGCTGACCACGCCGGCTCGCCGTCGCAACTGGAAGATCGATTACGGCCAAAAGCGGCGAAGATCCATAGGCGATTGAGGCGGCGCTCCGGCACCCCCTCTCATCGCTCTTGCCCCTGCCGCAACGCAGGCGCCACCGCACACGCCACCAACAGCAGCGCAGCCATGATGATCAGTCCATTACGCGTGCTACCGGTCGCCTGTTCGATCAGCCCCATCACCGACGGCCCGATGAATCCCCCAATCAGCCCGCAGGTATTGATCAGCGCCAGCCCGCCCGCCAGCGCCACACCCTTCAGCCGCGACGACGGAAACAGGAACACGATCGACTGCACCACGAAGAACATCAGCGCGGTCAGCGAGAAGCCCACTAGCGCCATCACCGGGCCGGCAAAGGCGGCGATCAGCAGGCCGCCAGCCATCACGGCCAGTCCCAGGCACAGCAGTCGGCGGCCGCGGCCCGGGGTGTTGGCGTGGCGGGGCAGCCAGGCGGCGCCGATGGCGGCAGCGATCCAAGGCAGGGAATTGAGCAGGCCGATCTCCACGGACGTCAGCTTGCCGTAGGTGCCGATGATGCCCGGCAGGAAGAAGATCACCGTGTAGATCGAGATCTGGTGGCAGAAGTAGATGAAGATCGCCAGCCACACCTGCGGGTCGCGCATGGCGCCCAAAAACGAATGGCCGGCCTTGCCGGTGCTGGCATCGGCGGCTTCCGCGGCAAGGCGGCTGCGCACGGCCTGGGCTTGCGCAGGCGTCAGCCATGGCGCGCTGTCCGGTCCGTCGGGCAGCTTCTTCCAGACCACGGCGGCAAGGAACACCGCGGGCAGGCCCTCGAGCACGAACATCCATTGCCAGCCCTTGAAGCCCCAGATGCCGTCCATGGCCAGCAGCGCGCCGCCCAGCGGGCCGCTGACGATGTTAGCGATGCAGACACCCAGCAGGAAGTAGCCCACCGCCCGCGCGCGGTCTTCGCGGCCGAACCAGTAGGTCAGGTAGAGCATCACGCCGGGGAAAAGTCCCGCCTCGGCCGCGCCAAGCAGCACGCGCATGATGTAGAAGGACGTCTCGCCCTGGACAAAGGCCATTGCCGCCGACAGCAGGCCCCACGTCACCATGATGCGCGTGATCCAGAAGCGGGCGCCGACCCGATGCATGATCAGGTTGCTCGGGATTTCCAGGAAGGCGTAGCTGAGGAAGAACAGGCCGGCGCCCAGGCCGTAGGCCGCGGCCGAGATGTTCAGGTCGACCGCGATGTGGGTCTTGGCCAGCGCGATATTGGTGCGGTCCAGGAAGCTGATCACGTACGACAGCACCAGCAAGGGCATGAGCTTGCGGAACAGTAGCGCGGTCAGCGGGCGGTCGGTCGGCGCGGCCAGCGGCGGTGCGCCCGAGGCGGGTACGGTCTGCATGTGCGTAGTCTCCATCGGCGGATACGGCGCCGCGCCCGTGGCACGGGCCTGCCATTCGGCCTGGTTGATGTCTTCGGTGATCGATGCCTGCCCGGGCCGCGCCATGGCGGCCCGGCGGTTCAGAACGCGGTGCCTGCAGCGCCCTTGAGGTCGAGGATGTCGCGGGCTTCGTCGGGCGTGGCGACGTCGATGTTCAGCGCTTCCAGCACGGTGCGGATGCGCGTGACCTGCTCGGCGCTGGACGCGGCCAGCTGGCCCGGGCCGATCCACAGCGAGTCCTCCAGGCCGACGCGCACGTTGGCGCCCATCGCTGCGCCGATGGTGGCCAGCGGGATCTGGTTGCGGCCGGCGCCCAGGATCGACCAGCGGAACTGGTCGCCGAACAGGCGCTGCGCGGTGCGGTGCATGTGCATCAGGTCTTCCGGGTCGGGGCCGATGCCGCCCAGGATGCCGAACACGGACTGAATGAACACCGGACCCTTGACCAGCCCACGGTCAAGGAAGTGGCGCAGGTTGTAGAGATGGCTGATGTCATAGCACTCGAACTCGAAGCGCGTGCCGTTGGCATTGCCGATGCGCAGGATGTTCTCGATGTCCTGGTAGGTGTTCTTGAAGATCAGGTTGCGGCTGTTCTCCAGGTGCTCGCGCTCCCAGTCGTGACGGAGATCCTTGAAGCGCTCCAGCATCGGGAACAGGCCGAAGTTCATCGAACCCATGTTCAGCGAAGCCAGCTCCGGCTTGAAGGTGGTGGCCGGCAGCATGCGTTCGTCGACGGTCATGTGCGGGCTGCCGCCGGTGGTGATATTGATCACTGCATCGGTCTCGGCGCGGATCCTGGTAAGGAACGGCCGGAACAGCTCCGGATCCTGCGACGGGCGTCCGTCCTTGGGATCGCGGGCGTGCAGGTGCAGGATGGCGGCGCCGGCGCGTGCCGCGTCGATGGCGGCGGTGGCGATCTCGTCGGCAGTCACCGGCAAATGGGGCGACATGCTGGGCGTGTGGATCGCGCCGGTCGGGGCGCAGGTGATGATGGCTTTGGCTCGCTTGGCCATGGTGGTTCCTTGTCGATGTTGGTGGTCCGCATCGCGGATAGCCCGCGGTGCAAGGAATGCGAGGGGCGCGCTAGCTGAGCGCCTGGGTCAGGCCGTCGACGACCATCTCCTGCCCGTGCACGCTGGCCGCCTGGTCGCTGCACAGAAATCGCACCATGTTGGCGATATCGCGCATCGTCACCATGCGGCCCAGCGCCGCCTGCGAGGTGTAGTCCCGCGTCACTTCCTCCAGCGTCTTGCCCAGCGACTCGGCCTTCGCGGCGATCACGGCGCGGATGCGCGGGCCGTCGACCGCCCCGGGCAGCACCGTGTTGACGCGGATGCCGTCGGCGCCCAGTTCCAGCGCCAGCGACTTGGTAAAGCCCACCACCGCCCATTTCGAGGCGGAGTAGGCCGAACGGCCCGGCATGCCGAGATGCCCGGCGGCCGAAGACAGGTTGACGATCGACGGCGAGCGGCCTTGCCGCAGGCGCGGCACCGCGGCGCGGGCGCACAGGAACTGGCCGGTAATGTTGACGGCCAGCGTGCGTTCCCAGTCGGCCAGCGACAGCGTTTCGACGCCGCCGGTCGGTCCGGCAACGCCGGCATTGTTGACCAGCACGTCAAGGCCGCCAAAGGCCTGGTCCAACGCCTGGAACAGCGCCTCGACGTCGCTTTCCTTCGACACATCGGCCCTGACGGCCACCACGCCCGGCAATTCGGCGCACACGCGCTCCAGTCCGTCGCCGGCCACGTCGCAGACCGCGACGCGGGCGCCGGCTTCGGCCAGCGCCCGTGCAATCTCCAGCCCGATGCCGCTGGCACCCGCAGTGACCAGTACGCGCTTGCCGGCGAGCGATTCATCCTTCCACATGGTTTCAATCTCCTCAGGGCAGGCCGGTGCCTGCCTTCCGGACGAAGATTAAAACTGTGATCACAGATCAAATATAGAGAATAACCCTATGTGCTATGCTTCGCGGCATGAGCCTGAATGACCTTGTGACGCCTCTCGTCCGCCAGACCCTCAGCCGCGACGTCTACACGCAGCTGCGCGAGCTGCTGGTCAGCGGCCAGATGATGCCGGGCGAGCAGATTTCCCTGCGCAACATCGCTGCCGCACTGGGCGTCAGCGTCATGCCGGTGCGCGAAGCGGTGCACCGGCTGGTCGCCGAGCAGGCCCTCGAACTCACGCCCAACCGCGCGCTGCGCGTGCCACGCATGAGCGTCAGCCAGTTCGAGGAAATCACCAAGATCCGGATCGAACTCGAAGGGCTCGCCACCGCGACCGCGGCCGAACGCATCACCGACGAGGAACTGAAGCAGGTGCAGACCCTGCACCGCCGCTTTGCCGAAGAGATGGCCAAGCGCAATCCAGACGGCGCCGATGTCATCGCCGCAAACCAGGCCTTTCACTTTGCCGTGTACGCGGCGGCGCGCATGCCGATCCTGCTGCAGATGATCGAGTCACAGTGGCTGCGCATCGGGCCGATCCTGAACCATGACCTGCGCTCGGGGTCGCGACGGGTAGAGGAACGCGTCGCGGTCAAGCATCACGACAAGCTGGTCGAGGCGCTGCGCAAGCATGACGGTGCGGCGGCGTGCGCGGCGCTGCGTGGGGATATCGAGAGTGCCGCGGCTTATATTGTCTCGGCGGGGGTGCTGGTGAATGCGGATAAGGCCGAAGAGGCGGCCGTCGCACTGGTGCCATTAAAACGGGCCGCGAAGGCGGGGCGGGCGAGGGCGAAGCGCTGATCAGCGCTTTTGGTGAGCAGGCCCCTCCCCGTGACGATGAACAGGCGTCCGGGCGGGCGTTGGACAATCTAAGGACGGCAAGCGATAGTCACAGCATGATCTTACGGGAGCGCCAGGCGCCACGGTCCGCTTGGCCATCCGGCACGCCTGAGCCACTGCCACCGCCGATCAGGCCGAATACGCCCATTCCAATTAGTGCGACAGCATCGCCCAGCAGCACAGGCACCGACCTGCCTCGCGGACGACCTCGTTCGGGGCGTCAGCCCGCGGGATCATGTGATATCCGTAACCAAATTGCTCGCATAGATAATTGAGTGCACAAGATCGACGCCGAATTGCTGGCAAATTCGCGTGGGCTCTTGCAAGTCTGGCGCAGACCGGCTTTGCGAGTAGAGGTGAATAACCTTTGCGTGGTTCGGATAGTAAGCGGAGTATGCGAGCACCTGGCCGAGCGCATGCTTCCAGTTCTCGAGTCTCTTGATCTCGATGATAGCTTTTGGAAGCAGCAAGTCTATGAATCCAACCGGCGTATGCACTTCAATGCGACCTTCAGGGTTTCGGATGGCAAGTATGTCCTGAACGGCGCATTCGACCATGTTGCCCTTTGGCAAATAATTGCAGTACCGCTTGGCAACCGCCGGTGTTGCAAAGTAATGGGCATGCTTGTGGCGCGCCCTACTTACCTGACTCAGCTCTTTGAAATGGCATATTAGTTGGTCTTCTATGCGGATCGCTTGATAGTCAGGCGACAGAAGATCGAATACGCCGTAGCCAACTAGGCCCCCACCGGCATGGAGCCACCGAGCAGGATGAATGGTAAGTAGTCCACTCCTGGCCTTCTTCTCGTGTACCGCATAGAGGTCGATGAATTCCATCGCGTCAGGAGAGGCGACCGAGTTGGCCTCAGGTAAGGCAAGCCGCATTCACCACCCCCACCGACAACGAAATCACCCCCATCACCGCCCCCACCCCGCGGTTATCACTTGAGATCGCCTCACTGACACCCCCCAGCGCCCGCGCCACCACCAGGTAAGCCACCACCTGCACCGCAAACGCCCCAAACGCCCACAGCAAGAACATCGCAAACGTAGCGTTGTGCTGGATGCTCGACGACAACGTCAGCGAGAACCCCAGCACCGCTCCACCCAGCGACAATGCCGCCGCGATATTCCCCTCGCGGATCAGCGTGAATTCCCGATGCGGCGTGACGCGCGTATAGACCAGCAGGAACAGCCCCAGCATGGCAAAGCTGGTGACGATGTAGATCAGGTAGGCAAGCGCCGGGTGCATGGTATTGACCATTGGATGGACTCGTTGTCGGTTGTCTGGGTTTGCGTGCGGGATGGCGTTCGGCAGGGGCATTCAGCCGCCGCCGGAGCGCCCGGAGCTGCCGAAGCGGCTGGTGAAGCCGCCGCGCGATACCACCGGTGCGCGCGATACGGCCGCGGAGCGCATGGTCAGGCCCATGGAGCGCCCGCCGCCGAGCGCGCTGCGGCGTACGGTGGCTTCTTCCACCATGGCTGCGCGCGGGGTGGCGTTGGTGAAGGATTGCGTGGGCGTGCCGTTGCGGTCGTAGACCTGCATCGGCCGCAGCGGGCCGGAGGACATGTCGCGCTGGGTCTGGGTGCCGTTGGGGTGGTAGACGGTGCCGCTGGCGGTGTAGTACGGGCCGTACCAGCGTGCGTAGTACGCGCTGCTGCTGTGGGTGGTGCCTGAGCCGGCGGCTTCGCTGGCGGGGGCGTTGAGGCTGGAGCTGTAGATGGTGCTGGGGTCGTCGATCGGCACGCTTTCGCAGTCGTTGGGCGTGTTCCAGTCGGCCTCGCAGTCTTCCAGCGTGGCGTAGCTGGCGCGGCGCACGGTGACGCCGGGGTCGTCGTCGGCGTCGTCGCCGCAGGAGCCGAGCACGGCCACGCCGGCGACCACGGCGCAGGCGCCGACGATCCACAGCGCGGGCGAGCCGCCCTGCTTTTTCTGTTCGGCCTGGTAGGCGGCGATGCGCGGCGACGGGCCGCCGGAGCCGCCCCGGCCGGGCTGGTATGGGCTGCCGTACTTGGAGCGTTTGGTGCCCTTCTTCTTGTTGGCCATGGCTTACGCGTGGGTGAAGTAATGGGGGACGAAGAAGCTGGTGTTCTTGGCGATGGGCCCGGATTCTTCGCGCACGCACAGGCCGCTGGGCACGTCGTCGACGATCCAGACGCCCAGCGTGGTGTAGCGCCCGTCAAAGCGCCGCGCCGGTTCGTAGGCCTGGTAGATGAAACCTTCTTCGCCATATTCGCCGGGGTTGTGGACGCGCTCGCCCTCGGGGGTGAGCAGCGTCACGCTTTCGCCTTCGCGCGACAGGAAGGGCTTTTTCGCGTGCGGCTTGCCGGCGAAGTGGCCGGGGTCGAAGCTGGCTTCGATCAGGTTGGGATGTCCCGGGAACAGGTCCCACAGGATCGGCAGGATGGCCTTGTTGGACAGCACCGCCTTCCAAGGCGGCTCGACCCAGCGCACCGGGCTGTGCGCGAGCTGGTCGCGGTAGTCGGAGGTGGCCATCCATTCCCACGGGTAGAGCTTGAACACGACTTCCATCGGCACGTTGTCGGCATCGTAGAAGTTGCCGCGGCCGTCGGTGCCAATCTGTTGCAGGTCGACCAGCTTGACCGACCAGCCGGCCTGCAGCGCGGTGTCCATCAGGTACTCGGTATTGCAGACGTCTTCCTGGCTGTCGAACATGCAGGCAAGGTGCAGCAGGCGGGCGTTGCGGTAGTGGTTGCGCAGCCACTGCCAGCGCGCCACCAGGGCGTCGTGCAGGCTGTTGAACTGGTCGGCCTGCGGTTGCACGGCATCTTTCCAGTACCACTGGGCGACGGCGGATTCGATCAGCGATGTCGGGGTGTCGGCGTTGAACTCGTACAGCCTGGGCACGCCGTGCGGGTCCAGCGTCATGTCGAAGCGGCCGAACAGCGTGGGCTCGTCGCGGTCCCACGAGGTGCGGATCAGTTGCGCGAAGTCCGCGTCGATCGCCAGGCGCGCGAACAGGTCGTGGTCGATCACATGCTGCACGGCTTCCAGGCAGCGCTGGTTCAGGTCGTAGGCCGCGGCATAGAGCGTTTCCACCTCCTGCTTGCTGAAGGCGTAGGCAGCGTCTTCGCGCCAGTAGAAGAAGGTGTGGTCATCGACTTCGCGCGGGACGTTGAACTCGTCCAGCGAATGGAAGTGGAAGCCCACCTTCTCGAGTTCGCGCGGCCAGTTGCGGCGCGGGGTTTGCGGGATGCGTTGCATCAACAGGCAAGGGTCAGCAGGGAGGAATCGGACCGGACCGTGGTGTCGTCCAGCAGGAAGTCGGTGAAGGCGAGCGAGGCGGCGCCGGGCTGCGGCAGCCAGTCGGTAAATGCGATGCTCAGCGGCGCCCACCAGTGCGCGGCATCGGCCAGTACCGGGCCGAAGTCGAGCGCATCAGATTCCACCACGCCACGCGACGGATTGGCCAGCATCCACTGCATGCCGGCGACCAGGCTCGATGCCACCTGCAGGCTGGTGGCGGTGTTGTACGGCGCCAGCGCACGCGCGCGCTGCACCGACAGGCGCGAGCCATGCCAGACTGCACCGTGCCGGCCGCTCATCAGCAGCACGCCGAGTTCGTCTTCGCCGCACTGGATCTCGTCGCGCAGGATGCGTTCGCCGCGCACGCGCGGGGCGGCGCGGTCGTCCAGCCATTGCATCGAGGCCTGCGTGGCGGCGGTGGGGCGGTAGGCGTAGTAGACGGTGGGGCGATACAGCGGCTGGCCGGCGCGGGTGTCGGTCAGGTACTCGGCGATCGAGATCGATTCGTTGTGCGTGATCAGGCAGGCGTCGAACGGGCCGTGCACCGGCGACCACGAGCGCACGCGGGTGCGATGGCCCGGCCGGTCCAGCGCGATCGCCGCGCCGCTGCCGTAGCCGTGGCGGTAGCCAGCGGGCGGCATGCGGGGTTCATGGCTGCCCCAGCCGAGTTCGGCGTCCTGCAGGCATTCGGTGATAAAGCCTTCGGCGGACCAGGTGTTGGCGAACTCGCCGTCGCGCGGATAGCCAGGCGCCTGCTGGCTGTCGTATTCGGCGACCTGGATCACGCGCACGTCCAGCGCGCGCGCCAGCGCGGCCCAGCCGGCGCGATCCCGGGGTTCCGGCCGATCCATGCCCGCCTTGCCGGCCAATGCCATCAGCGCGGACTTGACCAGCACCGAGACCAGCCCGGGATTGGCGCCATGCGCGACCAGCGCGGTCGGCAGCGCTTCGCGGCCGCGGGCGAAGGCCAGCATCTCGTGCCGCAGCGCGTAGTTGCTCAGGTGCGAGGCCCGCGGATCGGCGGCGTAGTCCCAGGGTTCAATGCCAGCGTCGACATAGAATGCGCCGTGCGCCTGCGCCAGTGCGATCAGGTCGCGGCTGCAGACGGACGGGGCCAGGTTCAGCAGGAAGGCGCCGGACCGCAGCAACGGGGCCAGCGTGGTTTCGTAGTTGGCCGCGGTGATGGTGGCCTGGATGGCTTGCAGATTGTGGCGGGCGACCAGTTGCTGGCGCGCGCGGTCCAGCACGCGGTCGACCACGGTGATCGCTGCCCGCGGCCAGGCCCGCTCCAGCAGCGGCAGCACGGCCTGGCCGATGCAGCCAAAACCGACGATGACTATTTGTTCGATCACGCAGACCCTTCCGCCCGAGCAACGGCAAGCGGCGGATCCCCGGGCGCGGCAACGGCCGCGCCGGCGCAGGACTGCCCTTGCCTGGCTTTATCAATTCTGATCAGAATCGCTAAATCTAGCGAAGGGCAATACTATCGCCGCGCGCGGCGGCTGCCAACTGGCGGAAGGGTCCCTGGCCCGCGCTTCAGCGCAGCAGGCGCCAGGCCAGCCGCGCCGCCACACGCGCGCCCAGGTGGTCGCGGTCGTACTGGGGGTTGTACTCCGCCAGGTCGGCCACGCGCAGCTTGCCGCTGCGGCGGACCAGCCGCGCCACTTCCTCGACCACCGGCAACGGCACGCCGTAAGCGGCGGGCGCCGACACGCCCGGCATCACCGCGCCCGGCAGCGCGTCGAGGTCGATGGTCAGGTACACGTGGTCCACGGCATCGATGCGCTCGGACAACTCCGCCAGCCGCGCTGGCAGGTGGCGTTCCTGCATGTCGACGTCTTCGACGTAGCTGACACCCAGCGCCTCGGCGCGGCCGAACAGCGCCGGCGTGTTGCTGAGGCGGCTGACACCCAGGCAGACATAGTCGAACGGCTGGCCGCGCTCCGCGCAGACATGGGCGATCTGGTCGAACGGCGTGCCGGAGCTGGCGGGCCGGCTGGTGCGCAGGTCGAAGTGGGCGTCGATATTGATGATCAGCACGCGACCAGCATCGTCCCGCGCATCCAGGTGCGCGCGCAGGCCCTGCCACGTGCCCCACGCCACTTCATGGCCGCCGCCCAGCACCAGCGGAAAGCCGCCACGCGCCAGCACCGCCTGGACCGCGCCGGCCAGCGCCTGCTGGGCCGATTCCAGCTCGCCGTCGTCGCAGCTGACATTGCCGGCGTCGTACAGCGCCGGCAGCCCGTGCGCCGGCACGTTGGCCAGCGCCTGGCGGATGGCGTCGGGGCCGTGGGCGGCGCCGGGGCGGCCCTGGTTGCGCAGCACGCCGGCATCGCAGCGAAAGCCGAGCAATACCGGCGCGTGGTCCAGCGGCGCGGTGACCGCGGGGTCCAGCGCCTGCACGATGCGGAACAGCCGCGTGGTGTCGCCCTGCTCGCCGTGGTCGACACGGCCCTGCCAGGGGTTTTGCGTCACTGCCATCCTCATGCCCGCGTCAGCACCGCCTGCAGGAAGCCGCGCGTGCGTTCCTGCGTCGGCGCGGAGAAGATCACCGACGGCGGCCCGGCCTCGATGATGCCGCCGCCGTCCATGACCACGACGACGTCGGCCACTTCGCGGGCAAAGCCCATTTCATGGGTGACCACGACCATGGTCATGCCTTCGGCGGCCAGCACCTTCATCACCTGCAGCACTTCGCCCACCAGCTCGGGGTCCAGCGCGGAGGTCGGCTCGTCGAACAGCATCACGCGCGGCTCCATCGCCAGCGCGCGGGCGATGGCCACGCGCTGCTTCTGGCCGCCGGACAGGCTGGCCGGCATGGCGTGCGCCTTGTGCGCCAGGCCGACTTTCTCCAGCAGGCTCATTGCCTTGCGCTCGGCGTCGTCGCGCGAGACGCCGCGCAGCATGCGCGGCCCCACCGTGACGTTGTGCAGCACCGACAGGTGCGGGAACAGGTTGAACGACTGGAACACCATGCCCACTTCGGTGCGCAGCTGGTTCAGCCCCTGCTCGTCGATCAGCTGGCCGTCGGTTACCAGGCGCTTGCCAACGATGTCGATGGTGCCGGCCTCGGGCTGCTCCAGCCCGTTGCAACAGCGCAGGAAGGTGCTCTTGCCGGAGCCGCTGGGGCCGATCACCACCACCACCTGCGACGGTTCCACGTCGAAGTCGATGCCGCGCAGCACGGTGTGGTTGCCGAATGATTTGCCCAAGTTGCGGATCCGGATGATTGCGGAATCGCTCATTGCACCATGCCTCCCATGCGCAGCCGTTGTTCGGCGCGGCGCAGGATCAGCCCGGCCGCGCTCGTCAGGATCAGATACACCAGCGCGATCGCCAGGTAGACTTCCAGCGACCGGTACGACACGCTGATGATCTTCTGGCCCTCATGCATCAGGTCGGCAATGGTCAGCAGCGACACCAGCGCCGAGTTCTTGATCAGCGCGATGAACTCGTTGCCCAGCGGCGGGATCATGCGCACGATGGCCTGCGGCAGGATGATTGCGCGCATGGCCTGGCCGGACGACATGCCGATCGAGCGCGCGGCTTCCATCTGGCCCTTGTCGACGGACTGGATCGCGCCGCGCACGATCTCCGAGACATAGGCGCCGGAATAGATGCCCAGCCCGATCACGCCGCACACAAAGGCCGGCAGCAGGATGTTGAACTGCGGCAGCCCGAAGAACAGCAGGAACAGCTGCACCAGCAGCGGCGTGCCGCGGATAAAGGTCACATAGGCGGTGCAGATGCCGTAGATGACGCGGCGCCTGGGGTCCAGCCGGCCGATGCCGACCAGCAGGCCCATCACGCAGCCCAGCACCAGCGCGCAGGCCGTCACCTGCACGGTGATGACGGCGCCGTGCAGGATGTCGGGCCACCCGGCGAAGACGGGAGAAAAATCCAGTTCCATGGTGTCGGTCCGCGTGGCTTACTTGGCGGCCGCGCCGAACCACTTCTGGGTCAGCTTGGCGTAGGTGCCATCGGCCTTGAGCTTGGCCAGCGCGGCATTCAGCGCGCGCGTCAGCTCGGGCGTGTCCTTGCGCACGGCCATGCCGTATTCCTCGGTGGTCAGCTGCTGTTCCACCACGCGCAGGCCGCCGCGGGTCTTCACGTACTGCATCGCGGCCGGCTTGCCGGTCACGGCGGCATCGGCGCGGCCGATCTCGACCAGGTTGAACATTTCCTGGTTCTTCTCGACTTCCACGCGCTGCACCTGCGGATAGGTGTCGCGCAGGAAGCTGACCGACTTGGTCCCCACCTGCACGCTGACCTTCTTGCCGTTCAGGTCTTCCGGCTTGTTGATGGTGGCGTTGCCGCTCTTGACCAGCGCCACCAGGCCGCCGGTGTAGTAGGGCTCGGTAAAGTCCACCACCTTGCGGCGCTCCGGGGTGATGTAGATGCCGGATACGGCCATGTCGAAGCGGCGCGAGACCAGGCCCGGGATCAGGCCCTTGAAGTCGATGTTGGTCCATTCCACCTGCTTGCCCATGGTCTTGGCCATGGCCTCGACCAGCTCGACGTCAAAGCCGGTGCGCTTGCCGTTCTCGATGAATTCCATCGGCGGGAAGGTGGCGTCGGTGGCCACGCGCAGCACGTTGCTGTCCTGCGCGTGCGCGGCGGCGCCGAAGGTCAGTCCGGCCACGGCCGAGAGGCCGGCGATCAGGCATTTGCGACGAAGGTTCATGGGGGTCTCCTTTTTTCCGGGAACGGGAAATCTGCCGTCGCGCGGGTCTGCGGACGGTGCGGTAAAGATTGCCTGGCTGTTTTCAGTAAGACTGCAGCCGCGCGGAAATCCGCATGGCTGCCGCCACGGTCATGTCGATCAGCGCGCTTTCGCGCCCTTGCCGGCGTGTGGCCGGCACCATCAGCGTGATCGAGCCCAGCGCGTCGGCCTTGGCCCGCCGCGAGAACAGCGGCGCGCTCACGCCCCACACGCCGGGGTCCACTTCGCCCTCGCTGACGGCATAGCCGGTGGCGCGGATCGCAGCGAGTTCCGCCAGCAGTCTTTCCGCTTCGGCCGGCTCGCACTGGGCCCGGACCACGCGTTCGCGCGCGTCGTCGCGCATGAAGGCCAGCAGCGATTTGGCCGACGCGCCCGCGCGCAGCGGCACGCCGCGGCCCTTCTCGAACGAACAGCGCAGCGACTGGCGGCTCTCCACCATCTCCAGGCACACCGCGTGGTCCTTGACCGCGACCACCAGGCCGACGCTTTCATCCGACTGCTGCGCCAGCAGTCGCATATCGGGCACCGCTTCGCGGGCCAGGTGCGAGGCCATGTCGAAACCGAGCGCGAGCTGCAGGCTGATCGGGCCCGGCGCGTATTCGCCGTCGGACTCCAGCACGAAGCCCCAGCGCTTGAGCAGCATCAACTGGCGATAGAGCGTGCTCTTGGGCAAGCCGGTCCGGGCCACCAGGTCGCGCACCGTGATCGGGGCGCCGTGTTGCGCCAGCGCGGCCAGCACGAACAGCACGCGGTCGGCACCGCCGGCCGGCTGTGCGGCATCGGCGCTTGTGGGAGCCGCGGGCTGCCGCGGCGTGGTGTGGTCGACTGCATTCAACATGGGGCCCAAGAATAGGACCGGATTCCCGGAAATCAAAACCGCCAGTCCCGAAAAATGGGAATGCTTGCCTAGGGATAACCCTTGGAGGGTGGCGATTTGCTGGGTGGGGTGCGCGCGGCGCCGCTTCGTGTTGGCAATAAATCGCCGGCTGCCGTCGGTTGTTGCAGGACCGAATAAAGTCTATATTCGGTCCATTGCACAGTCAGGCTCACATCATGCGCTACTCTTCCCAGGTCAAGCCGATCAGCTACCTGAAGGCCAATGCCGCCGAGGTGCTCGAGCAGGTCAATGAGCGGCGCGAGCCGCTGGTGATCACCCAGAACGGCGAGGCGCGCGCGGTGCTGCAGGACGTTGCGTCGTTCGAGCAGACGCAGGAAACGCTGGCCCTGCTGAAGATCCTGGCGCTGGGCAACCAGGAAATCGCCGCCGGCAAGCTCAAGCCTGTCAAGGACGTGGTCGCGCGCCTGCGCAGCAAGCGGGCCGCCGGCTGATGCCGGCGGGCGGCAAGCGCCATGAGGTCCTGCTTACCGTCGGGGCCGAACAGGATCTGGAGTCCATCTACGACTACATTGCGGAATTCGACTGTGTCGAGAACGCGGACTACTTGCTGGATCGGTTGCTGGAAGCCGTGGACCAGATTTCGCGCTTCCCCGAGAAGGGCAGCTACCCGGCCGAGCTGATCGCGCTGGGTATCCGGGAATATCGCCAGACCGCATTCAAGCCGTATCGCGTGATCTACCGCCTAGTGGACGACAGCGTGCTCATCTATGTCATCGCGGATGGCCGGCGCGACCTGCAGGCATTGCTGGCGCGCCGGCTGCTCGGCGCTTGAACCGCCGCAGCCATCCGTTCACTGCCCAAGGGCAACTCAACCATTGCACACGCCGATGCCGGCGTGCTGCCACACGAAGCATTCGCCACACCACCATGCCCCTGATCGATATCAAGAACCTGCAGCAAGCCGCCTACGACTTCGGCGAAGCCCGTCACTGGGGCAAGTACCACAGCCCCAAGAACCTGGCGATGGCGCTGAGCGTCGAGGTCTCCGAACTGGTCGAGATCTTCCAGTGGCAGACCGAGGACGAATCGCGCGCCATCATGTCTACGCCCAAGCGCGAGCATGTGGAGCAGGAGCTTGCAGACATCACCATCTATCTGACCCAGCTGGTGACGGCGCTCGGCGTGGATTTGGACGCCGCGGTGCGGGCGAAGATGGAAATCAATGCGAGGAAGTATCCGGTGCCGGAGTGAAAATGCGATAAGCCGCTTGCCCTGCCGCTACCCCCGCGTGCGCAGGGACGACATCCCCCATTCCCGACGGCATCCTTCCGTCTGACAAAAACAATAGAGACGAGGGTCACAACATGGGTCGCAGGAAGCAATCGAGCGTCTTCGAGGATCTTTATGGCATCGCCGCGGCGCTGCCATGGTGGGTTGGCGTAACGGCAGCAATCTTTGCCTACGTCGTGTTGCATCGCTATGCAGTCGCTGAAGTGCCGATCAACGCAGCGCCGGGGCAGATGGGACAGATGGTTGTATCGCAGATGGCCAAGGCGCTGTCGACATACGGCCAGTACCTTGTTCCGCTGATACTGCTCGCGGGCGCGCTGGCCTCATGGCTGGGACGCCGCAAGCGGCAAGGTCTGGTCCGCGACGTGGCGGCGGCACGGTCAGGCGACGCGCTGCGTCAAATGAGCTGGCGGGATTTCGAGCGGCTGGTGGGCGAGTTGTTTCGGATGCGGGGATATGCCGTCGCCGAGACTGGAGGCAGCGGAGCGGACGGCGGAATCGATCTGCGGCTCAGGAAGGGAAATGAGCTGGCGCTGGTTCAGTGCAAGCAATGGCGCGCCTACAAGGTCCCAGTCACGGTGGTGCGCGAACTGTACGGTGTGATGGCCGCGCAAGGTGTGGCGCAGGGGTACGTGGTGACATCGGGACAGTTCACGGCCGATGCTCGGGCCTTCGCGTCGGGGCGGAACATCGAACTGATCGACGGCGAGGCACTGAGCGCGCTGGTCAAGCGCGTCCGCGCGGCAGCGCCGGTCGATTTCACCGCCAGACCATCCGCTCCTGCGAGTTCGCACGCAGCCTCCATGCAGCCGCCACAGCAAGAGGCAAGGCCTCCTGGCGCACCGGCCTGCCCGCGCTGTGGCGCTGCCATGATTCAGCGCATCTCAAAACAGGGCGCGAACGCTGGCAATCCCTTTTGGGGTTGCACCACGTTTCCGAAATGCCGCGGGGTGCGGGGGCTCTGACGGTCGGCAAACTGCTTGGCTGTCCGCTGATCAGAGCGACCTCGTCGTAAGGTTCGCCACCCAACCCGCCGCATACATCCCCACCCCAAAAACCGCATGCGTCACCAGGCTATGCACCCGCGCGACATTCGGCCGTGGCATGCGGCTGGCCGCGATGCCAGCGCCCATCGCGGGCTGCATCAGCAGGAAGGGCGCGGCGACGCTGGCGATGCCGACGATCAAGGCTGGTGCCAGCGTCGGCTTGCGCGCCCAGTCCAGCCCCCATAACGCCAGCAGTATCCCCGCGAACGCGATGCCGGTCAGGTAATGCGCGATCCAGCCGATGGCCTGCTCGCCGCGCACCGGTGGCGTGGCGGCGATGGGCCGATGGTGGAAACGTCCACGCGGGACCCAGGCAAGCCAGCGGCCGACCAGGCCATAGTTCAGCGCAGGCAAGCCGAGCAGCCATTTGCGCAGGATGGCCCAGGCATCCATGACCAGCGTGGCGCCGGTGCCGATGACCGTGGCATGGAGCAGCATGGCGGTGGTGTGGTCAGGCATGGTTGGTGTCCCGGCAATTGAGCGGAACAGCCGCGGTCGCGCGCGCCGTGATGGTCCAGCACGCTGCGGTGTAGCGCACGGAATCGCCTTGCACGTAGGGCTCGAACGCGGCGCGCACGGTTGTGGCGACGCGCTCGCGTGTGGTGGCGTCGGCGCCTTGCAGTGCCAGCCCGACCGGGCCGAGACGCGACAGGTAGCCGGCCAGCGCCGGCTCCGGCAGCGTGCAAGTCACGTCGGTCGGTCGGATCTCGATATCGCCCCAGCCGCTCCCTTGCAGGATCGTCGACACGCGCTCGCGCTCGCCGAAGGCAAACTGCCCCGGCGCGCCGGGCTGCCGTGGCGGCAGGTTCGCCAGCAGCGGGGCGGCGGCGCGCTCGGCGGTGGTCATGAAGGGGTTCTCGGCGGCGCTGCGCCAGGCGATGCAGTGCAGCGTGGCGTCCGACGTCGCGGCCCAGCGCAGGTTGGCGAACGCGCGCACCGGGTCGCTGAAGAACATCACGCCCAGGCGCGACACGATCATGTCGAAGCTTGCCGGGGCGAAGGCGTGCTCCTGCGCATCGGCGTGGATAAAGCTTGCGTTGATGCCCTCGCGTTGCGCGCGGGACTGCGCGGCGGCGAGCATCGGCGCGGAAATGTCGATGCCGGTGCAATGGCCTTTCTCACCCAGGCGCCGCGCCAGCGCCAGCGTGGTGCTGCCGGTGCCGCAGCCGACATCGAGGATGCGTTGCGCCGCGGCGTTGCCGGCGGCCTGGACCAGCTGCTCTTCCAGTGGCCGGAACATGTCATCCAGCAGGCCCTGGTGCTCCACCCACGCCTGGCCGGAGGCGCCGTTCCACAGTGCGGCCTGCTCGCCGCCGTTGCTGCTGGTTTGCCGTTGTTCACCCATGGTCGTATCCCCTCGCGTGGCTGGAAGCTACACTGTGCCAGTTCAAGTCGACTTGAGGTCAAGCGGTGACAAGCCTGGATATTGCGGAAGTGGCCCGGCAGGCCGGTGTGCCGGCATCGACGCTGCGCTACTACGAGGAAAAGGGCCTGATCGCATCGATCGGCCGGCGCGGGATGCGGCGCGTGTTCGATGCGGAGGTGCTGGAGCGGCTGGCGCTGATCGCGCTGGGGCGGGCGGCCGGCTTTTCGCTGGACGACATCGCGCGGATGTTCTCGCCGCAGGGCCAGCCGCGCATCGACCGGCAGATGCTGGCCGCCAAGGCGGACGAGCTGGATCGGACCATCCGCAAGCTGACGGCGATGCGCGACGGGCTGCGCCATGCGGCGGTGTGTCCGGCGCCCAGCCATATGGAGTGCCCGACCTTCCGCAGGATCGTGAAGGCCGCGGGCACCGGGGCGATCGGCGGGCGGCGCGAGCGGGTGCCCGTGCCGCCGGGCAAATCGCGATGACGCCCGGGAATCTCAGCCCAGCCTGAACTGCCCCACCGCCCCCGCAAGGCTCCCGGCCTGCGTCTGCAGCGCCGCGGCCGCCGCAGTCGACTGTTCCACCAGCGCCGCGTTCTGCTGCACCATCTGGTCCAGCTGGCTCACCGCCATATTCACCTCTTGAATGCCGCGCGTCTGTTCCATCGTCGCGTGAGTGATCTCGTTGATAATTCCGGTCACTTTCGAGACGTTGCTGACGATCTCGCCCATGGTGTCCCCGGCGCGGCGGACCTGCTCGGAGCCTGAGGCGACGCTGCCCACGGTGGTTTCGATCAGGGTCTTGATCTCGCGCGCGGCCTGGGCGCTGCGCTGGGCCAGCGCGCGCACCTCGCCGGCAACCACGGCGAAGCCCCGGCCCTGGTCGCCGGCGCGCGCGGCTTCGACGGCGGCGTTCAGCGCCAGGATGTTGGTCTGGAAGGCGATGCCCTCGATCACGCCGATGATGTCCGACACCTTGACCGACGCGGTCTCGATCTGCCCCATGGTGCTGATCACTTCGCCGATCACCACGCCGCCGTCGCCGGCCACGCGCGAGGCGGCGGCGACGGACGCGTTGGCGTGCTGCGCCGAACTGGCCGACTGGCCGACGGTGGCGGTGATCTCTTCCATCGATGCGGCGGTCTGCTGCAGGCTGGCGGCGGCGGATTCGGTGCGGCGCGACAGGTCCATGTTGCCGGCGGCGATTTCGTCGGACGCGGCCCGCACCGATTCGCTGGCGTCGCGGATCTGGCGCATGATGGTGCAGAGCTTGTCGGCGAAGGTGTTGAAGGCGCGCGCGATCTGCGCGACCTCGTCGTTGCCGTGCGCGGGCAGGCGCTGGGTCAGGTCGCCGTCGCCGGAGCCGATCGCATTCATGGCGTCGCGCACGGTGGACAGCCCGCGCAGCGACATCGTCGCCACACCCCACACCACCGCCGCGGCCACGCCGGCGATCAGCACCAGCGCGATCACCGACGCGATCAGCACGGAGCGCATGCCGGCGGTGGCCTCGGCCTGGTCCAGCGCGACGATGACCAGCCAGTCGGTGCCGGGGATGGCGCGCGCGCCGAGCAGCTTGGTGCTGCCGTGCACCTCGACTTGCAGCGGCGTCTTCGCACCGGCCAGCGTGGCGAGCTTGTCGGCGCTCAGCGCCGGCACGAGTTCCGTGACCGGCTTGAGCGTGAGCTTGTCGTCGGTGTGGGCGACGATGTCACCGTTCTGCGCCACCAGCATGCCGAAGCTGGCCGGCGACGGATGGATGGCCTTGACGTTGGCGATGACCGTATCCATCGCGACATCGCCGGAGACCACGGCCTGCACGGCGCCGTCGCGCACCACCGGCGCGGCGAACGCCACCACCAGCTTGCCCGTGCCGGCATCGACATAAGGCGGCGTGACCACGGGTTTGCCGGCCGCGGCGGCCTGCCGGTACCACGGGCGGCCGGTAGGGTCGTAGCCGGGCGGGATGCCTTGCGGGTTGGAGAACTTCGCGGTCTTGTCGGCGTAGCCGACGTAGACGTTGGTAAAGCCGCCGGCCTGCGCGATCTGCCTTAGCGCAGCATCGGGTTCGGGCTGCAGCACGGCGTCCTGCAGCGACTCGATCATCCGGCTGTGCGAGGCCACCCAGTCGGCGATGGCGCTGGCGTGGCCGCTCTGCACCGCGGCCAGGCTGCTGTCGATGGCGTCTTCGTTATGGCGATTGGCAACGAACTGGTTCAGTGCCGTGTTGATGGCGAGCGCGGCGACCACGATGGCGACGCACAGGGCCACGATCCGCGCGCGGATGGTAGTGAACATCAAGGGGAATCCTTCGTAAGGAATCGTTGGGGGCGTTTGCAGGGAATCTGCAGGGTGGGATTTCCACCCCGCTGTATACGGAGCGCGCCGCGCCGACTTGAGCAATGTGATGCATGCGCTCGTGATTGCCGGAGTTGACGAAACAATGCAGCGCGAATCGTTGCGATCGCTCAAGGCCTGCTGATCAGTCATGCAGACAATGGAGCGAACTTTTTCACAACGTATTACAAAGATTTACACCGGTTATGCGAACCGCCACATATGCTGCGATCAACCCACAAACAATAAACGGAGAAATTGCCGTGTCATTCCTTGTTAAGAGTTCTGCCCCGTTGCGCCTGCTTACCGTGAGCAGCGTGCTTGCGCTGGCCGCCTGCGGCGGTGGCGGCGGCGGCGACGACGGCTCCGGTCGCGGCACGCTGCAGGTATCGATGACCGATGCGCCGGCCTGCGGTTTCAACAATGTCTTCGTCACCGTCAACAAGGTGCGCGTGCACAGCAGCGCCAGCGCCGAGGCCAGCGCCGGGGGCTGGGTCGATATCGACGTGGTGCCCGCGCGCAGGATCGACCTGCTGTCGCTGACCAACGGCGTGATGACGGTGCTGGGCCAGACCGCACTGCCGGCCGGCGATTACCAGCAGGTGCGCCTGGTGCTGGATGCCAACCGCGGCAGCGGTGCCTCGGCCCTGGCCAATTCGGTGGTGCCCGTTGGTGGCGCAGAGCAGCCGCTCGACACGCCCAGCGCGGTCCAGTCGGGTATCAAGATCAATCGTCCGTTCACGGTGGCGCGCGACACGCTGACCGACCTGGTGCTCGACTTCGACGCCTGCAAGTCGGTGGTGACGCGCGGCAATGGCACCTATGGCCTGAAGCCGGTGGTGACCGCGATCCCCATGACCGTCAGCGGCGAAGTCAACGGCGTGGTGGCCGCGGCCCCCGGTGCGCGGGTCTATGCCGAGCGCAATGGCGTGGTGGTGAAGTCGACCGTGGCGGATGCCAACGGCAGCTTCCGCCTGTCGCCGATCGAGCAAAGCAGCACGGCCGGTCCGGTCGACGTGGTGGTGGTGCCGGGTGCGGCCAACGCCAAGGCGGCGGGCATCGTGCGCGGCGTGCCGGTGGTGGTGGGTACGCCCACGGCGATCTCGACCGCCGCGGCGCCGATGACGCTGCCGGCATCGACCTATCGCCGCGTCTCGGGCGCGGTGGCGCCGGCCTCGGCCGAAGCCACGCTGCGCGCGCTGCAGCTGGTCAGCGGCGGTACCTTTGAAATCGCCGCGACCGCGGCGGCCAGCGATACCGGCGCCTACAGCCTGTTCGCGACCGAACCCGCGCTGCCGGTGGCCGCGCCGGTGATCGGCACCTACCAGGCCGCGCTGCCGATCCCGCTGTCGCCGGATGGCGCCGCGGCAGGCAAGTACAGCATCCAGGCCACCAGCGCCGCGGGTGCCGTGCAGACGCAGCCCGCTGACGTCAATATCGCGGACGTGCTGCTCAATTTCTCGTTCTGAACCCGGGGGATCGGGGAGCGGGGCCGGAAGGGGGCATTGCCCTCTTCCGGTTTTTTTATGGGCGATGGATTTGGCCGCATCGCCACCGCGGCGTTACCGCATCGCGCGGTTTCCCGCTAGACTGCCAGTCTCGCGTCTCGGGAGACCGCGCCATGCCAGCACGCACCGCGGCGAAGGCCGCATCCACGCCTGCCGCAACCTCTGCGGCCGCAACCAAAGCCGCGTCCAGATCCCCATCGACCGTGCCATCGCGCAAGGCCGCCGCGCCGGCCGGGCTGGTGCGCGTCGGCATCGGCGGCTGGAACTACGCGCCGTGGCGCGACAACTTCTATCCCGCCAAATTGCCGCAGGCGCGCGAACTGGCCTATGCCAGCCGGCACCTCAGCGCGATCGAGATCAACAGCACCTATCACGGCACGCAGAAGCGCACCTCGTTTGCCAAGTGGCGCGACGAGACCCCGGATGACTTCGTCTTTGCGGTGAAGGCCTCGCGCTTTGCCACCAACCGCCGCGTGCTGGCGGAGTCCGGCGACTCGATCGCGCGCTTTATCGACAGCGGCATTGCCGAGCTGGGCCGCAAGCTGGGCCCGGTGGTGTGGCAGTTCGCGCCGACCAAGCAATTCGACGCGGAAGACTTCGAGGCCTTCCTGCAATTGCTGCCGGCCTCTGTCGAAGGCGTGACACTGCGCCACGTGCTGGAGGTGCGGCACGACAGTTTCAGGTCGCCGGACTATCTCAGGCTCGCGCGCAAGTACAAGGCCGCCACGGTCTTCACCGATGCGCCGAAATTCCCGTCGATGGCAGACCTGACCGCGGATTTTGTCTACGCGCGGCTGATGGAAAGCAGCGCGAAGCTCAAGGCCGGCTATGGACCGAAGGCGCTCGACCAATGGGCCGCACGCGCGCAGTCGTGGGCGCAAGGCGCGCAGCCGGATGACCTGCCGATGCTCGAGGACCGCAAGCCGGCGGCACGCCAGCGCGAGGTCTTTGTGTTCTTCATCAACGGTGCCAAGGAACGCGCGCCGGCCGCCGCGCAGGCGTTGCTGGAGCGGCTGGGCTGGACGCCGCCCGCTGAAGCGGATGCCTGACCCAGGCTCGCTATAATCCCGCATGAACTCTACCCCCGCCCAGCCGCCAGCCGGCCCCGCTTTCTCCACCCTGCCCTTGTCGCCCGCCATGCTCGCCACCCTGGCGCAGCTCGGCTATGACGAAATGACGCCGATCCAGGCGGCCAGCCTGCCGATCACATTGGCCGGCCAGGACCTGGTGGCGCAGGCCAAGACCGGCAGCGGCAAGACCGCGGCGTTCGGACTGGCGCTGCTGCACCGGCTCGATCCGCGCCGCTTCGACGTGCAGGCCATGGTGCTGTGCCCCACGCGCGAGCTGGCCGACCAGGTCACGCAGGAAATCCGCCGCCTGGCGCGCGCCGAAGAGAACGTCAAGGTGCTGACGCTGTGCGGCGGCGCGCCGATGCGCCCGCAGGTCGACAGCCTGATCCATGGCGCGCATATCGTGGTCGGCACGCCGGGCCGCATCCTGGACCATATCGATCGCGGCAGCCTGGATCTGTCGGCCATCAACACGCTGGTGCTGGACGAGGCCGACCGCATGCTCGACATGGGCTTCTTCGACGATATCGCCTATGTGGCGAGCCGCTGCCCCAGGGACCGGCAGACGCTGCTGTTTTCGGCGACCTACCCGCCCGGCATCGACAAGCTCAGCCACCGCTTCCTGCGCAGCCCGCAGTCGCTCAAGCTGGAGGCCACGCATGACAACAGCACCATCCGCCAGCGCTTCTACGAGGTGGAAGAAAGCGAGCGCCTGAACGCGGTGGGGCGGCTGCTGGACCACTTCCGCCCGGCCAGCACGCTGGCCTTCTGCAATACCAAGGCGCGCTGCCGCGACCTGGTGGAACTGCTGCGCGCGCAGGGCTACCAGGCGCTGGCGCTGCATGGCGAACTGGAACAGCGCGAGCGCGACCAGGTGCTGGTGCAATTTGCCAACCGCAGCTGCTCGGTGCTGGTGGCCACCGACGTGGCGGCGCGCGGGCTCGATATCGCCCAGCTCGAGGCAGTGATCAATGTCGAGATCACGCCCGACCCGGAAGTCCACGTGCACCGCATCGGCCGCACCGGCCGTGCCGACCAGGAGGGCTGGGCCTTCAGCCTGGTCAGCATGGACGAGATGGGGCGCGTGGGCAACCTGGAGCAGCATCACGGCGGCGAGTTCGAATGGCACCCGCTGGCCGAGCTGACGCCGGCCAGCACCGAGCGCCTGCTGGCGCCGATGGTGACGCTGCAGATGCTGGGCGGCCGCAAGGAAAAGATCCGCCCCGGCGACATCCTTGGCGCGCTGACCGGCGAGGCGGGCTTTGCCAAGGAGCAGATCGGCAAGATCAACGTGCTGGAAATGTCCACCTATATCGCCGTCGAGCGCAGCATCGGCCGCGAGGCGGTGAAGCGGCTCAACGCCGGCAAGGTCAAGGGCAAAAAGGTGAAGGTGCGGATGCTGACGGAGTAATGCGCGCGCCCGGTACTGGGAGCGCCACCCCCTTGCTTACAAAGATTAGCGTAAGTCACCCTGTAAGCCCGCGCATTCCTTTGCTACTCTGGTTCCATTGGCAGCAAGCCAGGTAGCGCCAGCCGCATGTTTTCTCGATGGAAAAGGAGTTGGTGATGAAAACCGCACGCCAGGTTCTGGAGTCCAAGCCGAGTCAGGCCATCTACAGCATTCCGCCCACGGCGTCCGTCTACGCCGCGCTGCAGCTGATGGCCGAGAAAGGCATCGGTGCGCTGCTGGTTATCGAGCATGGCGAGATCAAGGGCATCATCAGCGAGCGTGATTACGCGCGCAAGGTGATCCTGATGCAGCGCACCTCGCGCGAGACGCTCGTGCGCGACATCATGACCACCGCGGTCATCTACGTCAGCGCCAACCAGACCACCGACGAATGCATGGCGCTGATGACACGGCACCGGCTGCGCCACCTGCCGGTGATGCAGGGCGACGAGCTGATCGGCATGCTGTCGATCGGCGACCTGGTCAAGGACATCATCTCCGAGCAGCAGTTCATCATCGAACAGCTGGAGCATTACATCACTGGCGGCGGTCGCTAGCGTTTGCATCCGCCTGAAGCAGGGCCGCCTTGCTGCGGCCTGCTTTGTCCCTTGCTTTCACGGCAAGGCAGCAGCGCCGCGCGCGGATCCTGCCGTCCATCCCGATCCTCCGCCAGCACGATATTCGTTGGCCGCATATAATTATGCGTTCGCTGAATTAGGCCACCCGCTCCGGCATCACGCCCCCCTCGCGCGGTTCCCGGCCGAGATTCCCTGCCCTTGACGTTGCTTTCGCCGCACATTGCTGCGGCCTTGTGCTTGCCCATGTCTTCGCCCGCCTCCGCCGGTCCCACCGCGTCCGCTGTCTCGCCATCGCCCAACCTCGCATCCGCCCTGCCCGCGCATGACCATCGCGCGGTGATGCGCGTGATCGGCGGCATCGTGCTGTGCATCCTGCTGGCCGCGCTCGACCAGACCGTGGTGATCCCGGCGGTGCCGGCGATTGCCAATGACCTGAACGGCTTCGGCCACCTGTCGTGGATCGTCACGGCCTACCTGATCGTGTCGACGGTGACGACGCCGCTGTACGGCAAGCTGTCCGACAGCTTCGGGCGGCGGCGCCTGCTGATGGTGGCGATTACGCTGTTCATCGGCGCTTCGGTGGCGTGCGCGCTGGCGCAGACGCTGGGGCAGCTGATCCTGTTCCGCGCGCTGCAGGGCGTGGGCGGCGGCGGGCTGATGTCGCTGGCGCAGGCCGCCATCGCCGACGTGGTGGCGCCGCGCCAGCGTGGGCGCTACCAGGGCTACCTGGCCACGGTATGGGCGGTGGCGTCGATCGCCGGGCCGCTGGTGGGTGGCTGGGTCTCGGACCACATGTCGTGGCGCTGGCTGTTCTGGGTCAACGTGCCGCTGGGCCTGCTGGCGATGTTCATGTGCTACCGCGGCCTGGCCATGCTGCCCGCGCGCGGCGGGCGTGCGCGCGTCGACTGGCTGGGCGCGCTGCTGCTGGCGGTGGCCATCGTCGCCTTCCTGCTGGCGATGAGCTGGGGCGGCGATGTCTACGACTGGCTCTCGCCCGAACTGGGCGCCTGCTGCTGGCCGCCGTCGCGGCCGTGCTGCTGCTGACCTGGCAGGAGCGCCGCGCGGCCGACCCGATGCTGCCGCCGCGCCTGTTCCACAATCGTGCCTATGTGCTGGGCGTGGCCGCGTCGGCGCTGGCGGCGCTCGACATCTTCCTGTGCATCTTCGCCCTGCCCCTGCACTTCCAGCTGGTGCGCGGCGCCGATGCGTCGACCTCCGGCCTGCTGGTGATGCCGTTCCTGCTGGCGACGGTGGCGGGCAACTTCATCGTGGCGTGGCTGGCGCCGCGCGTGGGCCGCCTGCGCGGCATCCTGAGCGCGGGCTATGTTGCCGGCGCGCTGGGCCTGATCGTGCTGGCGCTGGTGACCCCGGCGGTGCCGCTGGCGGTGGTGCTGGCGGCGATGACGCTGGCGGGCGTGGGCCTGGGCATCACCATGGTGGCAACGCTGATGAGCGTGCAGAACGCGCTGGAGCGCCGCGATACCGGCGCCGGCACCGGCGCGCTGCTGGTGCTGCGCTCGCTCGGCAGCGCGCTGGGCGGCGCGCTGGCCGGCACGCTGCTGACGCTGGAATTCCGCCAGGCGCTGGCGGCCTCGGGGGTCACGCAAGCGCTGGACCTGGGCGCGCTGCGCCATGGCAGCGAAGCCTTCGCGCAGCTGTCGCCGTCGGTGCGCGCGGTGCTGGCCGGCGGCGTCGAATCCGGCTTCCACCTGATCTTCGCGGTGGGTGCCGCGGCGGCGGTGCTGGCCTTGCTGATCGTGCGCCGCATGCCGGACGTGGAGCTGCGCAGCAGCGTCACCGAGCACGCCGCCACGCTGGCGATGGACTGACGCGCGGCCGCCTCCGGCTGCCCGCCATCGGCGTAGACCACGCGTACCCGAACCAGCGAGCCGACCACCGGAGCCCCGTTGCCATGAGCCGTCGCCCCCCGCCTTTGCGCCTGTCCGTTCCCCTGGCTGCCGCCCTTGCCGTGGCAGCCGCCAGCGCAGCCCTGTTGCCGGCGCCGCTGCGCGCTGCCGACAAGCCTGCCGCGGCCGCGGTCCCTGCTGCCGCGGGCGCGTGCCCGGCTTCGCTCAACTTCACCTTCCCGCGCCTGCAGGACGATGCGCCGCAGAACCTGTGCCAGTACGCGGGCAAGGTGGTGCTGGTGGTCAATACCGCGAGCTATTGCGGTTTCACGCCGCAGTACGAAGGGCTGGAGGCGCTGTACGCCAAGTACAACGCGCGCGGGCTGGTGGTGCTGGGCTTTCCGTCCAATGACTTCTCGCAGGAGCCGGGCTCGCAGAAAGAGATCGCGGACTTCTGCTACAACACCTACGGCGTCAAGTTCCCGATGCTGGGCAAGTCGCATGTGCGCGGCAGCGACGCCAACCCGATGTACGCGCTGCTGGCGAAGCAGACCGGCACCGCGCCGAAATGGAATTTCTACAAGTACCTGATCGGCCGCGACGGCAAGGTGGTGGCCAGCTACGGCAGCCGCACCACGCCGGACGACAAGGAACTGGTGGCGAAGATCGAATCGCTGCTCGCCGCGCCGCGCTGAGCAGCGATCCTCCGTGCCGCTGGGCTCAGTCGCGCACCAGCCCTTCGGCTCGCATTGCTTCCTGGACTGCGGGCCGCGCGGCAACGCGCGACAGGTATTGCTGCAGCGCCGGGTAGTCGTTCAGCGGCAGCTTCAGGATGCGGGCCCAGCCGACGATGGTGAAGCAGTACGCATCGGCCACCGTGAAGGTGTCGCCCGTCAGGTACTGGCGGGTTTGCAGGTGCTGGTCGAGTTCGGCAAAGCGGCGCTGCAGCTTGGCCTTGCACTCGTCCTGCGTGCTTTGCGCGGTTTCCTTGTGCCACAGCCACGGGCTGAAGACCTTGTGCAATTCCGTCGACACCAGCGTGATCCAGCCGGTGGCGTCAAGGCGCTCGCGGGTGCCGGCCGCGGGCAGCAGCGCGCGTTCGGGTACGAGGTCGGCAATGTACTGCAGCAGCGACGCCACCTCGGTATGGCGCGAGCCGTCGTCCAGCTGCAGCAGCGGCACGTAGCCGCGCGGGTTGATGGTGTAGTAGTCGTCGGTGCCGTGTTCCGGCACGGCCAGCTTGTGGGTGTGCAGGTCGACTTTGGCCAGCGTGACCGGCAGGCCGGCTTCGCGCAGGGCGATATGGACGGCCATCGAGCAGACGCCCGGTGTGTAATAGAGCTTCATCGCGATCCTGTAGTGGTTGCCTGGCCGCCACGCCATGCGGCGACCGTGGAGGCAGTCTAGGATCGGGGCCCTTATGCAGCAATGCGCGTCCGTGCGGACGCGCATTGCAGATCTGCACAGGGCCGGCTGAGGTCCCGGCTTAGTCGACCTCGCGGAACAGGCGGCCCCAGCCGCGCAGCTCGCGCGTATCCACGCCGCAGAGGCGCAGCGACTTCCATACCACCGTGGAAATGGTGTCGTACAGCGGGATGCCGGTCTCGGCTTCCAGTTCTTCGGCCAGGTGCGCGGCGCGCAGGTTGGTGCAGAAGGTGGTGATGGCCTGCGGCTGGTGCTGCGCCAGCCCGCGCACCATCTCGCGGATGGTGTCTTCCTCGACCTCGGCGAAGCTGTAGTTCACGTGCAGGTCCAGGTGGCTCTCGGCCACGCAATGGAAGCCGCTGCGCTCATAGTTGGCGATGATGCGCTGCTGCACGTCGTCCAGATACGGCGTGGCCAGGCCGAAGTTGCGCGCGCCGGTCTTTTCCAGGATCTCGTTGAGCGCCAGCACCGAGGTGGTGGCCGGGATGCCGGTGGCTTCGGTGATCTGTCTGCACAGCGCTTCGTCCTTGTCGAAGCCGAGCCAGCCGGAAGAGGTGCCGTTCCAGGCGATGACGTCTACACGCGCGTCGGCCAGCAGGCTGGCGGCGGCCAGGATCTTGTCGAGGTTGAACTGGCCCAGGGCCTGGTCGCGCAGCGAGATCTCGGTGACGGTGAAGCGCGAGAAATGCGCGCTGACATGGGGCAGGCCGGCGACCATCGCGCTGGTGATGGGTTCGAGCGCGGTGTTGGAAGACGGCGTCAGCATGCCGAGTCGGATTTGCTTGGTCATTTTGCTCTTGTCTCAGGAGTGAGTGCGCGCGCCGGGACGTTGCCGGCGCCTGTCGCGGGATTTCGTCTGTTTGCGGAACTCGGTGATCCGACGGGTCTTCAGACCGGGATCTTAGTCTCGTAGTCGATCGCGGTGGAAGCCAGCAGCAGGCCCACGCCGGCCGCGGCAAAGAACATCAGCGCCAGGAAGTACGAGCCGGTGAACTGCACGATCATGCCGACGATGATCGGCACCGAGATGCCGCCGATATTGCCGCCCAGGTTCATCACGCCACCCAGGAAGCCGACCTTGTTGCGCGTGCCCAGCATCGACGGCACGCACCAGAACAGGCCGCACCAGCGCAGGAAGAACAGCGTGGACGACAGCAGCACGACCACCACCAGCGGGTCGGTGACATAGGCGACCGAGAAGATCGACGCCGTCGCCACCACCGCGGCGATGCCGAACAGCGTGCGCATCACCACGTTGGGCCGGCCGCCGGCTTCCTTCCATTTGTCGGCGATCCAGCCCCCGATCAGTTCGCCGACGAAGCCGCTGAAGAAGATGATGAAGCTGGCGCCGCCCATCTGCTTGATGTCGAAGCCGTGCACCTTGTTCAGGTAGTTGGGCATCCAGGTCAGCAGGCCGTAGAACACGGTGTTGAAGCACATCCAGCCAATTGCCATGCACCACACCGAGCGGTACTTGAAGAAGTCGAGCGAGCGGCCCGACAGGTTGGCCGGCTCGGCGCGGTGTTCATTGGCCAGGGCGTCCTCGATGTAGCGGGCTTCCAGTTCGTTGACGCCGCGGTGCTCGCGCGGGGAATTGCGCACGTAGTACCAGGCCAGCACGCCGGCCAGTACCGTACCCACGCCGGCGACGATAAAGGCCAGTCGCCACGAGTCCAGCGCGGCGATCAGCCAGGTGATGATGATCGCGCCCAGGGCCGCGCCCAGCGGGGCGCCGCCGTCCAGCAGGGTGGCGCCGCGGCCGCGCTCGTTCTGCGTCATCCAGATCGCGTTGAGCTTGCCGCCGGCCGGGTAGATCGGCGCCTCGGCCGCGCCCAGGCCCAGGCGTGTCAGCAGCAGCTGCGTGGCGTTGGTGGTGAAGGCCGCCACGGCCTGGGCAATGCCCCAGAACACGGTGGCGCACGCAATCACGATGCGCGGCTTGTACTTGTCGGCCAGCATGCCGCCCGGTACCTGCATCAGCGCGTAGGTCCAGAAGAAGGAGCTGAGGATCAGGCCCTGCATGGTGGGGCTGAGGTCGAACTCCTTGGCGATCAGCGGCATGGCCACCGACAGCGAGGCGCGATCGATGTAGTTGATCGCGATGAGAAACAGCATCATCAAAAAAATCTTCCAGCGCACCGAGGTCCTGGCCTCGGTCATCACTGTTGCCCGCGTTGTCGTCTGCATGACGGCGTCTCCTGTTTTCGTCCTTTGGTTGAGGCAGTTCTGATGGGGGTGTCGCGCAACAGGCCGGAGTATAGGATACGTAATCTGTAATTACAACGCTCGTAAGTCATTGATTTTACGATGTTGCGGATGCACAATTTCGGGGTGTGGTAGCCTTGCTGTGGTGCATTTCCCCATTTTGGTGACGTCTGTGACACAAACGCTTTCCCCTTCCGCGCGCCTGCGCACGCTCGGCATGTCGGCCGAGATCGCCGCGCGGCTGCGCACCATGATCGAAGAGGGCGAACTGCCGCCCGGTGCGCGCATCGACGAACGGGCCTTCTGCGAGACCTTCGATGTCTCGAAGACGCCGCTGCGCGAGGCGCTGAAGGTGCTGGTGTCCGAGGGACTGGTGCTGCACCGGCAGTACATCGGCTACCGGGTGGCGCCGCTGGACCTGGAAGAACTGCGCGCCACCTTCGAAACCCTGCACGGGCTGGAGGCGCTGGCGGGCGAGTTGGCGGCGCAGCGGCTGGGCGCGGCGGCGATGGCCAAGCTGGAGCGGCGCCACCAGGCCATGATCGATGCCCACGCCGCTGGCCGGCGCACCGACTATTTCCGCATCAACCAGGAGATCCACCAGCTCATCATCGACGGCGCCGCCAACCCGGTGCTGGCCGGCGTCTACGCCACGCTGATGAGCAAGGTGCACCGCGCCCGCGGTGCCGCCAACGCCGATACCCTGCGCTGGCAGGAGTCGCACGAGGAGCACGAGGCCATCATGGCCGCGCTGCGCGAGCCCGGCCGGCCGCGGCTGGCGCAGGTGCTGCGCAGCCATTCCGAGAACACCGCGCGGGAAGTGCTGACCGTGGTGGCGCAGACGCTGGCCGAAGGCAATGCGCGCAACGGCGCGCTCAAGCAATCCGCCTGAACCCCTTCCAAGAACACACACCACCCAACGACGACGATGAAACTGGTTCGAGTAGGCAACCCCGGCGCGGAGCGCCCCGGCATGATCGATGAGGCAGGCCGCGTGCGCGATCTTTCCGCCGTGATCCACGATGTCGATGCGGCGCAGTTGGCGCCGGCCGCGCTGCAGTCGCTGGCCCAGGTCGACCCGCACACCCTGCCGGTCATCGAAGGCGCGCGCTTTGGCGTGCCCTGGACCGGTATCGGCAAGATCGTGGCGATCGGCCTGAACTATGCCGACCACGCCGCCGAAGCCGGCATGCCGCTGCCGGCCGAGCCGATCGTATTCCTCAAGGCCAACAGTTCGCTCAATGGTCCCAACGATGCGGTGATGCTGCCGTTCGGCTCGCACAAGACCGACTGGGAAGTGGAGCTGGGCGTGATCATCGGCACTACTGCGCGCAATGTTTCGCGCGAACAGGCGCTGGAGCATGTGGCCGGCTACTGCGTGGTCAACGATGTCTCGGAGCGCGAATTCCAGATCGAGCGCGGCGGCACCTGGGACAAGGGCAAGGGCTGCGACACCTTCTGCCCGGCCGGCCCGTGGCTGGTGACCCGCGATGAAGTGCCGGACCCGCAGGCGCTGGGCCTGTGGCTGGAGGTCAACGGCGAGCGCGTGCAGCAGGGCACCACCGCGACCATGGTGTTCGACGTGGCCACGCTGGTCAGCTATGTCAGCCGCTTCATGACGCTGCTGCCAGGCGACCTGATCGCGACCGGTACCCCGCCCGGCGTGGGCATGGGCTGCAAGCCGCCGCGCTTCCTGAAAGCCGGCGACACCATGCGCCTGGGCGTGGATAAGCTGGGCGAGCAGGTGCAGCGGGTGGTGGCGTACGGCGAGCGCTGAAGGGGACTGCCGAAAGGGTTCCCCAGCGATACGCTTTCATACAAAGCGTTGGGTTTCCACACAAAGCGTACGATTAGGGCAACAGATCTGGCGCAGAAAGCGGCCCGATTACATGGTTTTACAGGAAATCCGGGGCCTGACGTTTCGCTCGCGTTTTCTGCGTGAAATACTGGTTATACAGGTTTCGCCAGAGAGCAAAACGTCATGTCCGAGCACGCCCCCGAAATCGAGTCTTACCTCGGCGCCACCCTCCAGTCCCCCGCGTCCCCGCTGAAGCGCCGATACTGCGCGCTGGCCGATACCCTCGACAGCCGCGCCGAACTCGAAGCCATCCGGCGCAATATCCACCAGCACCCCGAACTGGCCTTCGACGAGGTCCGCACCGCCGGCCTGGTCGCCACCTTGCTGGAAGGCTGGGGCTACGCGGTCACGCGCGGCGTGGGCGGGACCGGGGTGGTGGGGACGTTGCGCTGCGGCGAAAGTGGCCACAGCGTGGGCATCCGCGCCGACATGGACGCGTTGCCGATCCACGAGCGCACCGCGCTGCCGTACGCCAGCGTCAACGCGGGCCGCATGCACGCCTGTGGCCACGACGGCCATACCGCGATCCTGCTCGGCGCGGCGCGGCAGCTGGCGCGCACGCGCAATTTCAACGGCACCGTGCACCTGATCTTCCAGCCGGCCGAGGAAATCGGCGCCGGCGGCGGTGCCGAGCGCATGCTGGCCGACGGGCTGTTCGAGCGCTTTCCTTGCGATGCCATCTTCGGGCTGCATAACCATCCGGGCGTGGAGCAGGGCACATTCCTGTTCCGTTCCGGTCCGTTCATGGCGGCGTGCGACACCGTCACCATCACCATCCGCGGCAAGGGCGGCCACGCCGCGCGACCGCACCAGTCGGTCGATCCGATCCTGGTGGCAGGCAGCCTGGTGATGGCGCTGCAGTCGGTGGTGTCGCGCTATGTCGATCCGAACGAGACCGCCGTGGTGACGATCGGCACGCTGCACGCCGGCCACGCCCCCAACGTGATCCCCGACCATGCGCGCATGGAACTCAGCGTGCGCTCGTTCAGCCCCGACGTGCGCGCCGCGCTGGAGCACCGCATCCGCCAGCTTGCCACGGCGCACGCCGAAGGCTACGGCGCGGTGGCAGAGATCGATTACGTGCGCGGCTACCCCGTGCTGGTCAACAGCGAGCGCGAGACCGAGTTCGCGCGGCAGGTGGCCGAGGAACTGGTCGGCCCCGGCAAGGTGGTGGACCAGGCCGCGCGCATTGCCGGCAGCGAGGACTTTGCCTACTTCCTGCAACAGCGCCCCGGCTGCTTCGTGCGGCTGGGCAACGGCGCCAACCAGCCGCTGCTGCACAACGCCGGCTATGACTTCAACGACGACAACCTGACCGTCGGCGCGGCCTACTGGACCCGGCTGGTGGAGCGCTACCTGGGCAACTGAGCGCGGCTTCCGCGCTCCGGGGCCTCAACGGAAGAAAGCGCTCGGCGGCACGCCGAACTGCCGCCGGAACATGGTCGCGAACGCGCTCGGGCTGTCGTAGCCCAGGTCCAGCGCCACATCCACCACCTTGCTGCCGGCCGCCAGCTTTTCCAGTGCGGCCAGCAGGCGCGCCTGCTGGCGCCATTGGCCGAAGGTCATGCCGGTTTCGCGCGCAAAGCGGCGCTGGATGGTTTTGGGGTCCAGCCCCAGTTGCGCGCCCCAGTCTGCCAGTGTCAGCGCGGTGTCGGGCGCCTCGGCGATGGCCTCGCAGATCTGCCGCAGGCTGGCATCGACCGGGCGCGGCAGGTGCAGCGGCAGCGACGGCACCAGCATCACTTCATCGAGCAGCAGCCGCATCAGGCGCGCATCGCGCGTGTCGGGCGCGTAGGGCAGGGCGATCTCGACCGCGGCCAGGATCAGCTCGCGCAGCAGCGGCGAGATGCCCAGCACGGTGCAGCGCTGCGGCAGGTCGGGCGCGGCATCGGGGCGGATATAGGCGGTGCGCATCTGCACCCGGCCAACCATGCGGATCCAGTGCGTGGTGCCGCCCGGCATCCACATGCCACGCGTAGGCGGCACGATCCACTGGCCTTCGGCGGTGGCCACCACCATCACGCCATGCACCGCGTGGATCAGTTGCGCATGCGGGTGCTGGTGAGGCTGGGTCACGTGGCCGGGCAGGTAGTCGGCCGCCATCGCTGTGACCGGCAGCGGGCTGCGGTCGAAGCGGAAATAGGGCGGCGGATCGGCGTAGGTATCGCCCAGCGCCAGCGTCTCGGGCGTGGGATCGGGAAGTGGCTGCCGGGATCGGCGGCTGTCGGGGGCCGCGGCGGAAAGAGGGCGGGGGGCGCGCGCCATGTCCTTTTCTCCAAGGTTGCGGACCTATTCTCGCAGGACAGGCGCCGGCGTGCCAGCTAGCATCGGTGCTCAGATCCTTCGTGGCCGGCCTCCCCGCTGGCCGCTTTCCGTTCGTCGAGAGCCGCCAATGAGCACAACCATCGACTCCGCGCCGGCTGGCGCAGCCCCCGCGACCCCCTCGCTTGCTCCGTCCCCGCAGGCGGAACGCACCGGTTTCCGCGTGCTGTCCGCGATCAGCTTCGCCCACTTTCTCAACGACATGATCCAGTCGTTGATCCTGGCGATCTATCCGATGCTGAAGGGCGGCTTCAACCTCAGCTTCACCCAGATCGGGCTGCTGACCATGACCTACCAGGTCACCGCGTCGCTGCTGCAGCCGGTGGTGGGGCTGTACACCGACAAGCATCCCAAGCCGCATTCGCTGGCCGTGGCGATGGCCTTTACGCTGGCCGGCCTGCTACTGCTGTCGGTGGCGCCCAGCTATGGCGTGCTGCTGGTGGCCGCGGCGCTGGTCGGCACGGGTTCGTCGATCTTCCACCCGGAGTCGTCGCGCGTGGCGCGCATGGCGTCGGGCGGGCAGCACGGGCTGGCGCAGTCGATCTTCCAGGTCGGCGGCAACGGCGGCAGCGCCATGGGCCCACTGCTGGCGGCGCTGATCGTGCACCAGCAGGCCAGCCTGGCGTGGTTCTCGCTGGCGGCGCTGGTGGGCATCGTGGTGCTGTGGCGCATCGGCGGCTGGTACGCGCGCCAGCTGGCGCAGGGCGCGCGCAAGCGCAAGGCCTCCGGCGCCTCGGCCAGCCCGGTGGCGACGCGCGTGGTGGTGCGGGCCATGGTGGTGCTGATGGTGCTGGTGTTCTCCAAGTACTTCTACATGGCCAGCCTGACCTCGTACTACACCTTCTACCTGATGGAGCGCTTCGCGCTGGCACGCCAGGACGCGCAGCTGCACCTGTTCCTGTTCCTGTTCGCGGTCGCGGCCGGCACCATCCTGGGCGGCCCGATTGGCGACCGCATCGGCCGCAAGCGCGTGATCTGGGCCTCGATCCTGGGCGTGGCGCCGTTCACGCTGCTGCTGCCGCACGTGGGCCTGTTCTGGACCACGGTGCTGACCTTCATCATCGGCTTTATCCTGGCCTCGGCGTTCTCGGCGATCCTGGTGTTCGCGCAGGAGCTGATCCCCGGCAAGGTCGGCATGGTGTCGGGCCTGTTCTTCGGTTTTGCCTTCGGCATGGGCGGCATCGGCGCCGCGGTGCTGGGCGGCATGGCCGATACGCACGGCATCCGCGCGGTGTACGAGTACTGTGCCTACCTGCCGCTGCTGGGGCTGCTGACGGTATTCCTGCCGGACCTGCGCGAACGCCCGCAGCGCGCCTGAAGCGCAGCTCAGTCGACTGATTTAGTCGCCCGACTTGCCTTCGCCGCCATCGCCGGCGGGCGGCTCGAACATGCGCAGCCAGCGGCGCAGCAGCGCGGCCAGCTGCGCGCGCTCCGTCGCGGTCAGCCCTTCCAGCAGGCGGTGCTCGTTGGCCACGTGCAGCTCCACCGCGTGGTCGACGCGCTCGCGGCCGGCGTCGGTCAGCGCCACCAGCAACCCGCGCCGGTCTTCCGGATTGGGCTCGCGCCGTACCAGCCCGGCCCGCTCGAGGTGATCGAGCCGGTTGGTCATGGTGCCCGAGGTGATCATCAGCGAACCGATCAGCGCGCCTGGCGACAGCGCATAGGGCGGCCCGGCACGCCGCAGCGTCGCCAGCACATCGAACTCCCACGGCTGCAGCCCGGTCGCGCCCAGCGCGGCCTCGATCGCCCGGCCGGTATGGCGATTGAGCCGGCCCAGCCGCCCCAGGATGCCCATCGGCGAGGCATCGAGATCGGGCCGTTCGCGCGCCCATTGGGCGAGGATGCCGTCGACATGGTCGGGCGCGTCTTCGGGTTTGCGGCGGGCGGTCATCAGGGCAGGGGATACAGGTGCAAGGGGTGAGCGAAGTATCTTGACATCAACCGATCGCCTTCGTAAAGTGATTTATCTTGACATCAAGAATATCGACATGAAGGCGAACAGCGTTTCGACGACTGCGGCGGCCGGGCCAGGGTTCCGGGACATCCTGTTGACGGGCCTGGCCCCCGCGATCTGGGGCAGCACTTATCTGGTGACGAGTCAGTGGCTGCCGCCTGGGCAGCCCTTGCTTTCCGGCGTGATCCGGGCGCTGCCGGCCGGCCTGGCGATGCTCGCCATCGGTCGGCAACTGCCGCAGGGCGGGTGGTGGTGGCGCGCGGCGGTACTGGGCGTGCTCAATATCGGCTTCTTCCAGGCGATGCTGTTCATCGCCGCCTACCGCCTGCCGGGCGGCGTGGCGGCCACGGTCGGGGCGATCCAGCCGCTGATCGTGGTGGTGCTGGCGTGGGCCTGGCTGGGCGCGCGGCCGCGCCCCGCCGCGTGGATGGCCGGCGCGGGCGGGCTGCTCGGCGTGGCGCTGCTGGTGCTCGGACCGGCCGCCCGGCTGGATGCCGTCGGCGTCGCTGCGGCGGCTGCGGGAGCGGTGTCGATGGCGGTGGGCACGGTGCTGACGCGGCACTGGCGGCCGCCGGTCTCGCCGCTGGTGCTGACGGCATGGCAGTTGTGCGCGGGCGGGCTGTTCCTGCTGCCGTTCGCGCTGGTGCTGGAACCGCTGCCGGGTCATTTCACGCTGGTCAACTGGCTGGGCTACGCGTGGCTCAGCATCGTCGGCGCCGGTTTCAGCTACGCGCTATGGTTTCGCGGGGTAGGGCGCATGGCGCCGGCGGCGGTGGCGGCGCTGGGCCTGCTCAGTCCGGTCAGCGCCACCGTGCTCGGCTTCCTGGTGCTGGGGCAGGCACTGACCGCGGTGCAGGCGGCCGGCGCGCTGCTGGTGCTGGGCAGCGTGTGGCTTGGCCAGCGCGCGGCGGCACCAGCCACGGTGGCGCGCACGCAGGCGGCCTGATGTCATCCGCGAAGGGTGCTGCTGCCGCGCGGAATTTTGCGGCATCATGGCGGGCACTCAAGTCAGACCTGCCCCGTTTCCGCCGACGCCGCCGACGATGCCAGCCGCCCCAGACCCTTCCACCGCCCCCGCCATGCCGCCCTGCGAGCGCTGCCTGGCGCTGGCCGACGATCCGCGCCGGCGCGAGCCGCCGGCCTGCCTGGCGCTGCGCGGCACGGCCCCGGTGGTGACCCAGAGCGCCGCCGGGGTGCCGTACAGCATGCTGTCGTTCTGCTGCCGCGACTGCGGCACGGGCTGGCGGCTCTATGATCGCGCCAACGAGCTCTTCGTCTCGTGGGTGCCGGAGCGGCCGCTGGAGCGCTGAACGCGCCGCATGATCGGCTAAGATAGCGGCTGTTCCGCGCCGCGCCGGCCCGTTGCCGCCGCGCGGCCGCTTCCGTCGAATCTCTCCCGCTTTCCCATCATGGCCTTCCCCTTCCGCCCGTCGCTGCTGGCCGCAGCGTGCGTCTTCGCTGGCACCGCACTGACCCACGTTACGGCCGCCGCGGCCGACGCCTATCCCAGCCGCCCGATCCGCCTGATCGTCGCCTATCCCACCGGCGGCATCAGCGACACCGTCGCGCGCGCGCTCGGCGAGCGCCTGTCGGCGCAGATGGGCACCTCGGTGGTGGTCGAGAACAAGGCCGGCGCGGGCGGCAGCATCGGCATCGATGCGGTGGCCAAGGCAGCGCCGGACGGCTACACGCTCGGCTTTGCCGCCACCAGCCCGCTGACGCTGAATCCGCACGTCGGCCGCGTCAACTACGATCCGCAGAAGGACGTGGCGCCGGTGATGAGCGTGATGTACTCGCCGGTGCTGGTGGTCGCGACTTCCGCGTTCAGCGGCAAGAGCTTTGCCGACGTGGTCGGCCAGGCCAGCGCCAAACCGGGTTCGGTACGCTGGGCCACGTCGGGCCTGGGCACGGTTGGCCATGTGGTGCTGGAACAGGTCAAGCAGAAATCGAAGGCCGACATCGTGCTGATCCCGTACAAGGGCGCGGGCCAGCAGATGAACGATGCGCTCGGCGGCCAGTTCGAGGTGATGAGCACCAACGCCAGCCCGGTGCTGAGCCAGCATATGCAGGCGGGCCGCCTGCGCGCGCTGGCGGTGGGCGCGCCCAAGCGCCTGGAGAGCCTGCCCGCCGTGCCGACGCTGGCCGAGCTGGGCTACCCCAAGGCCAACCTGACCTCCACCTTCGGTGTGTTCGCGCCGGGCAAGACCCCCGCGGCCATCATCAACCGCCTGAACGCCGAGCTGAACAAGGCGCTGGCAGAGCCGGAAGTGCATGAGCGCCTGCTCAAGGGCGGCGAAGTGCCGACCGGCGGCACGCCGGCGCAGTTTGCCAAGGCCATCCGCGAAGAGTCCGCGGAGAACGCCCGCATCGTCAAGGAAGCCGGCATCAAGGCTGACTGAATCACCCGGCCCGGCGTGCCGGCGCCGCAGAAGCGCTAGGCCGCATCGAGCCGGCTGCCCAGCCCGTATACCGACGACAGCCGCACGCCGTTGTGCGGCCACAGCGCCAGCTTGGTGCGCACGCGCGACAGGTGGCTGTCCACCGTGCGCGAAGCGGCGTCCATGTGATAGCGCCAGACCTGGTCGACCATGGTCTGGCGCAGCACCAGCGAGCCCAGGTTGCGGAACAGCAGCACCGCCAGGTCGAATTCCTTCGGGGCCAGCAGCACCGGCTTGCCCTGCACCCACACCTGCCGCTCGGCGGTGGCAAAGCGGAACGGCCCGTGTTCCAGGTCGCAATCCGCGCTCGCCGGCCGCGCGCGGCGCAGCAGCGCCAGCACGCGCGCGGCCAGTTCCGCGGTGCGCAGCGGCTTGGGCACGTAGCTGTCCGCGCCCTGCGCCAGGCAGGCCGCGACAAAGCCTTCTTCGTTAGAGGTTCCGGTCAGCATCACCGGCATCTCGGGGCCCAGCATGCGGCGCACCCACGCCAGTACTTCCAATGCCGGGAGGCCCGGCGTATCGCAATCCAGCATCAGCAGGTCGAACGACCTGCCGCGCAGCGCGCCGATCACGGCGCGCCCGCTGAGGTAGCGCGTGCACTGGTGGCCGTTCAGGCGCAGGGTCTGTTCGATGCTGACGGCGAGGGTGGGGTCCGCCTGCAGCGCGGCGATCTTCACGGACGTGGCTCCTGTGCGCGGACGCACCGCAGTGCGCCGCCGGGATGGACACAGCTCGACAAACAGGTTGTGCGGGCACGGGTCGCACCGCAGCGAAGCCCATGGTAGGAGCGGCCCGCTGAGGCGAGAAGTAAAAGATTGTTGAAAGGCGAGATTGAGCGCTTTCCTATTCGGGCGGGCCGCTACACCGGATTAAATGTCCCGCTGATGGCCAGCTACGTCGGAGGCAACATGGGAAAGAAAACGGCACCGCGCATTGCATCGCTCGAGGACGCGCCCGCGGATGCGGCGCTGATCCGCCAGGTCGTCGCCAGCGCGGGATTCGAATGCGTCAGCTTCAGCGAAAGCCGGCGCCTGCTGCTGGCGCTGCGCGACGCCGGCTTCGACCTGCTGCTGCTGGACTGGCAGATGCCGGACCTGTCCGGGCGCGAGGTGCTGGCCTGGGTGCGCACCCACCTGGACCGGCGCATCCCGGTCATGTTCCTGAGCTGCCGCGATGCCGAGCACGACATCGTCAGCGCGCTCGCCGCGGGCGCCGATGACTACATGGTCAAGCCGATCCGTCCGGCCGAGCTGGCCGCACGCATCGAATGCCTGCTGCGGCGCGCGTATCCCGCGCAGGCGTCGCCGCACGCGCCGCTGCGATTGGGCGACTACGCCTTCGACTGCGCGTTGCGCCGGGTCACCTGCAACGGGCAGCCGATCGGCCTGACGCCCAAGGAGTTCGATCTTGCGGTGCTGCTGTTCCGCCACGAAGGCCGCATCGTCACGCGCGACCACATCACCGCCGCGGTCTGGGGCCGCGAGATCTCGCCGATGTCGCGCACCATCGATACCCACGTGTCGCGCGTGCGCAGCAAGCTCGGGCTGCAGGCCGGGCGCGGCATGCGGCTGACCCCGGTCTATACGCACGGGTACCGGCTGGAGCGCCTGGCACACGCCGAGCGGGCCGCGGCATGACGGCGCGCCCGCTGCGCCTTGCGCTGCTTGCTGCGGCGTGGTGCCTGGGCGGCTGCTGGCTGGCGCGACGCAGCCGCAGCGGGGCTGCGGTGCAGGCGCCAGCAGGTGGCTGCGACGTGCGCGATCCGGCCGCCGTGCACGACATGCTGCTGCATGCGCTGGGCCACGACCTGCGCGAGCCCAATGCCTCGCTGCTGGCGTGGCTGGCGCTGCGCCAGACCCGGTCGCAGGCCGATGCGGCGCTGCTGGCGCAGGTGGACGGCCATGCGCGCCGCTCGCTGCGCCATATCGACGACCTGAACCGGCTGCTGCGCGAAACGCGGCATGCCTATCGGATGCGGCGGCTCGCCATGGAAACTTTGCTCGATGAAGCGCTCGACCGCGTCTGGACCGAGGCCGGCGCGGCCGGCATCCGGCTCGAACGCCCGGCCGGGCGCCTGCCGCGCATCGGCGGCGACGCGGGGATGCTCGCCGCTACGCTGGAATGGCTGCTTAGCAGCGCCATCGGCGCGGCGGCGCATGGCACGGCCGTGCGCACCGCGTGCCGCGGCCATGCCGGTGGCGTGGCGGTGTCGATCGTGTTCGAGCCCGCCGATGATGCGGGCGCCGCGCAGCTGGCGCGGCCCGGTCCCGCGCTGCTGTGCGCGCAGCGCGTGGTGGCCCGCCATGGTGGCCTGCTGGTGCCGCTGCAGCCGATGCAAGCCGCTGCCGCGCAGGCCGGCTGGTACCTGTGGCTGCGGCGCCGGCCGCGCCCATGAAAAAAGGCACCCGAAGGTGCCTTTTGCCAGTGACTGCTGATCAGGAATCGATCAGAAGATGTGGCGGATACCGATGGCAGCGCCGGTCTGGTTGTTGCGGCCCGGCATTTCGGTGATGGTGCCGCCCGAAACCTTGTTGAAGTCAACCGTGCCGTAGACCTGGGTGCGCTTGGACAGCGAGTACTCGGCCAGCAGCACGCCGGTGTAGCGGCGGCCGTTGTTGTCGTTCACGCCGTTGACGTTTTCGACGTAGTCGCCGTAGAACACGCCGGTCAGGGCCAGCGCCGGGGTGGCCTGGTAGGTCACGCCGATGTAGCCGATGGTGTCCTTGCGCGGATTGGCTGCAGCGTTGCCGCCAGCCGGGATCGGGTTCAGCGTGGCGCCGCCCGTGAAGTTCAGCGAAGCATCAACCGAACCGGTGCGGTCCTTGCCGCCGATGTAGCCCAGGAAGATCTTGGCCGGGCCGATCGAGTACTTACCGGCAGCGCCCCACATCTGCTGCTTCTCGCCGGTGGTGTTACGGACTTCCTGGTACACGCCGCCGATGCCGAACGGACCAAAGGTGTAAGCGGCACGGGTGCCCCAGTACTGGTTCTGGCTCATGCTGCCCGGCTGCTCGCCGAAGCCGTAGCTGGCGCCCACGTCCAGGCCGCCGAACTTGCCGCCGTAGCTGACCACGTTGTCGTTACGGAAGTTGGTCAGGAAGAACGGCCAGGCGTTGTTGGTGTAGTTGCCGATGGTCAGCGGATCGTAGTCGCCGAAGAAGTTAAAGCCTTCGGTGTACTGGCGGCCCAGCTTGATCGTGCCGAAGTCACCGCTCAGGCCCACGTAGGCCTGACGACCGAACAGGCGGCCATTCTGGTTGGCGCGGCCGGTGTCCGGATCAAAGCCATTTTCCAGCTGGAAGATCGCCTTCAGGTTGTTGCCCAGGGCTTCGCTACCCTTGATGCCCCAGCGGCTGTTGGTGACGGCGCCGTTGGTCAGTTCCCACGAGTTGTCATTGTTGGCGTTCGCGTTCGTCTGGAAGCGGATGCTCTGGTCGACGATGCCGTACAGGGTGACGGAGGATTGTGCGAAAGCCGAACCTGCCAACAGGCTGCCGGCTGCGAGGACGATGGCCGATTTCTTCATGGTGCTCCTTTTCTGTCTTGTACTGTGCCCTTCGCCGGATCACGGCGGGGATAAGGTCTACGTTTCCTGTAAACGCCGCGAAAATTTAACAAAACGTAAGGAACAAGGACACAAAACTCCGTGGAGCCGCGCTTTCAAGCAGGAAATTGGTGCAATTCCGTTGTCTGGCCGCTACAGAATTCTGCATTTGGGTGATACGGCAGCGCAGCGGAGAAGCCTCGGCGGCGCGCTGGCACGGCGGCGGGGCGTTGGAGCGGGAGGGTGGGAAGGAGGGGGGAGAAGGAAGGGGCGGGGCGACGAGCCCCGCATGGACCCGGCGCTGCCGGGTCCCGTGCTCAGTGCTGCGGGATCTCGATCTTGACCTCGAGCACCTCGAGGTTGTCCTGGCGTTCCAGGCTGACGCGCAGGTCCTGGTCGCCGATCTTGACGTACTTGGAGATCACCGCCACCAGCTCGCGCTGCAGCGCGGGCAGGTAGTCGGCGGGGGCGGAATGGCCGGTGCGCTCGTGCGCCAGGATGATCTGCAGCCGCTCCTTGGCGACTGACGCGGACTTCTTCTTCTCTCCCAGCAGGAAGGAAAGGATCGACATGGGGTGAGCCCTCCTTGACCGTTACTTGTTGCCGAAGATGCGCGAGAACAGCCCCGGCTTCTGATAGTCGGTGAAACGCATCGGCTTGTCCTTGCCGAGGAAGCGGTCCACCACGTCGCCATAGGCGTCGGCCACGTCGCTGCCTTCCAGGTGGATGGCGGGCGTGCCCTGGTTGGAGGCGTGCAGCACCGCTTCCGATTCCGGCACCACGCCGATCAGCTTGATGCGCAGGATTTCCTGGATGTCGGTCAGCGACAGCATCTCGCCGCCATGCACGCGCTTGGGGTTGTAGCGGGTGATCAGCAGGTGTTCCTTGATCGGGTCGCCGCCCTCGCTGGCGCGCTTGGTCTTGGACGACAGGATGCCGAGGATGCGGTCCGAATCGCGCACCGACGACACTTCCGGGTTGGTGACGATCAGGGCCTCATCGGCAAAGTACATCGCCATCAGCGCGCCCGACTCGATGCCGGCGGGCGAATCGCAGATGATGTACTCGAAGTCCATCTCGATCAGGCCGTTGATGACCTTCTCCACGCCTTCCTTGGTCAGCGCGTCCTTGTCACGCGTCTGCGAGGCCGGCAGGATGAACAGGTTCTCGCACTTCTTGTCCTTGATCAGCGCCTGGCGCAGGTTGGCTTCGCCCTGCACCACGTTGATCAGGTCATACACCACGCGGCGTTCGCAACCCATGATCAGGTCGAGGTTGCGCAGGCCGACGTCGAAGTCGATCACGGCAGTCTTGTGGCCGCGCAGGGCCAGGCCGGCGGCAAAGCTGGCGCTGGTGGTGGTCTTGCCGACGCCTCCCTTGCCGGAGGTCACAACGATGATTTTTGCCATGGCTCTTTGGTCCAGTAATAAGTTGAAGCTTGCGCTCTCTGTGATCCGGTCCCGATGAGCGCCGCGGTTACTTGAGCCGCAGCGCTTCGAGGATCAGTTTTTCATCGGCCAGGCGCACCTGGGCGGTCTTGCCGTGCACATCGGCCGGAAGCGTCTGCTCCGCGGTCCGGTAGATGCCGGCGATGGAAATCAGTTCGGGCTCCATGCACGTGCTGAAGATGCGCGCGGCAGTGTTGCCCTTGACGCCAGCCAGCGCGCGGCCGCGCAGCGGGGCATAGATATGGATGTTGCCTTCGGCGATGACCTCGGCACCGTAGCTGACCACGTCCATGATGACCACGTCGCCATGCGCGTAGACCTGCTGGCCGGAGCGCAGCGGCTTGTCGATCAGCAGGGTCTGGGTCTGGCGCACGGCCGCGGCGACGGCGGCGTCGGTGGCTGCCTGGGCCGCGGCACGGGCGCCTTCTTCACGCGCCGCCTGTTCGGCGGCGGCCTGTTCCGCGGCGACAGCGGCCTTGGCCTCGGCGGCACGCTCGGCGGCGCCGTTGCGGCGGGCCTGGCTGTCGAGCAGCGGCAGGCCGAAGCGCTCGGCCCACTCGCGCTGGCCGGCACGGGCCACCACGCCGATGGCGCGGGCTTTGAGTGTGGCCAGCGTGTCGATCACGGTGCCGAGCGCGACTTCGCTGTCATCGTCGAGCGCGCGCAGGTCCAGCGCGATCACATCATTGGAGAAGAAGTCGGGGGTGGCTTCGAAGCGGGTGAGGAGGTCATCCCGCAGCGCAGCCATGTCGGCGGTCTGGAGGGCGAGAAGGAGGGCGTCGACGTTGCCACTGCGCAGCTCGAAGCGTGGCGTTTTCTTCTGGGACATAGCCGGGTGACCGTGGAAATGCCACATTCTAACGTCGTATCTGTCGCGAACTGTAACAATTGGATCGATATGTACCGCAGGTGGCGCGTGGGCTCCATGCGCGCGCCGGTGGCGCGGCGCAAGTGTGGCCGGCGCGGCTTGCGCGGCCTCGGCATCGCGCGGCGCGGGCATCGTGCAAAGCCTTGTTACGATTGCGCCATCTGATCAGCGGAGTTTCCATGGGCGCCATCGTCAATTGCGTGGCCTACCGGCAGGGCAAGCGGCTCGGCACGGTAGGCATGGAGGAAATCCCGGCGATGCTGGCGGTGCCCGGCACCTTCGTCTGGCTGGGCCTGCACGAGCCCGACCTGGCGCTGCTGCGGCAGGCCCAGCAGGCCTTCGGCCTGCACGACCTCGCGGTCGAAGACGCGACCAACGCGCACCAGCGGCCCAAGCTCGAGGCCTACGGCGATTCCGTGTTCGTGGTGCTCAACACCGCGCAGCTGGTGCAGGACGAAGTCGTGGTCGGCGAGACCCATCTGTTCGTCGGCCCCAACTACGTGGTCTCGGTCCGCCACGGCGCCAGCAGCACCTATGCGCCGGTGCGCGAGCGCTGCGAGCACGACCCGCACGGCCTGGCCAACGGGCCCGGCTATGTGCTGTACGCGCTGATGGACTTCGTCGTCGACCACTACCTGCCCATCGTTACGCGCCTGGAGGACAACTTCGAGGCGCTCGAGCAGGGCATCTTCCGCGACGAGTTCGACCGCGCCGCGATCGAGCGCCTGTACCAGGTCAAGCGCCAGGTGCTGCGCCTGCGCAATGCGGTCAGCCCGGTCGAGGACATGTGCGGCCAGCTGATCCGGCTGCACGAAGAACTGGTGCCGAAGGAGCTGCGCGCCTATTTCCGCGATATCGAAGACCACGCCAGCCGGCTAGTGCGCACGCTCGACGTAGTGCGCGAAATGCTGACCACCGCGGTGCAGGTCAATCTTGCGCTGGTGACCGTCGGCCAGAACGAAGTGGTAAAGCGGCTGGCCGGCTGGGGCGCGATCCTGGCGATTCCGACCGTGGTGTTCAGCCTCTACGGCATGAATTTCGATTTCATGCCCGAGCTCAAGATCCACTACGCGTACCCGGCCGTGATCGGCGTGACCGCGGTGGCCTGCGGCGCGCTGTGGCGGCGGCTGCACCGCGCAGGCTGGATCTGAGCCAGCGTTCGGATTATTGGTGCGACGAATGATTATAGCTGAATTCTCAGCTAGTTGATTATTCGTGTAGATAATGCAGTCGCTACCGGGCACCTCGGCGGACTCCTACACTGAAGCAAAGAAGGCCTCGCGCCGGAGTCCGCCATGTCGAAAGCCCGTTTCCCGCATGCCGCCGTGCTGGCCGGCGCGTTTTGCGCGTGGCTGGTGTTGTTGCCAGCCGCCGCCGCGGCACCGCAGCCGCCCGCGCCGGCGCAGGCGCAGACCCGCGACGCTGTCGCGGCCTACGAGTCGGGCCGCTTCGACCAGGCTCTGCAGGGTTTCTCCGCCGCCGCGCGCCAGGGCAACCGCCTCGCGCAATTCAACTACGCGATGATGCTGCTGCGCGGCGAGGGCACCGCCGCGCAGCCGCAAGAAGCGCTGGTGTGGCTGCGCAAGGCAGCCGACAACGGCATGACCCATGCGCAATACACCTGGGGCGACCTGTACGAGCGCGGCGAGCTGGTGCCGAAATCGCTGGAAGAGGCGAACCGCTGGTATGAGCGCGCGGCGCAGGGCGGCCACGTGCAGGCGCAGATGGAACTGGCGACGAACTACTTCACCGGCCGCGGCGTGCCGCGCGACTACGCGCAGGCGTTTGCGTGGTACCAGCGCGCGGCAAGCGCGGGGAACGGCGGCGCGCAGTACATCGTCGGCAGTTTCTATGAGCGTGGCGAGCCGGGCGTGGTCGACCGGGATCTAGAGCAGGCGAAGATCTGGTACGCGCGCTCCGCGGCACACGGGGATCCGGGGGCGCTGGCAAAGCTGAGGTCTTTGCTGGAGGAGACGGTGCGGGGAAGGGCGGGGATGTAGGCAGAACTGCCCAACATAAGCTGCCCGACACACAAAGAGGAGAGCGGTTTTGGGTGCTCCAAAGCCGCCCGAGCTAGCCTTAGCAAGGTGTTCTCCCTCTCCCCTCATGGGGAGAGGGTAGGGGTGAGGGGTGGGCTAGCGAGGTACCACCTAAAGCAAGGCCAACGGTGTTAACCCACGGGCTTCAGCCTTTGACCCGCCCTCACCCCGGCCCCTCTCCCGCAGGCGGGAGAGGGGAGCAAACAACCGGGCGAGTGACTGCACTCAGCCCAGCTTCTTCCTCAGCAGTTCATTCACCTGCGCCGGATTGGCCTTGCCCTTGGTCGCCTTCATCGCCTGGCCGACCAGCGCGTTGAACGCCTTTTCCTTGCCCGAGCGGAATTCCTCGACCGACTTGGCATTGGCCGCCAGCACGTCGTCGATGATCTTCTCCAGCTCGCCGCTGTCGGACATCTGCTTCAGGCCCTTGGCGGCGATGATGGCATCGGCGTCGCCGCCGTGCTCGCCTGCCCACATCGCCGGGAACACGTCCTTCTTGGCGGTGTTGTTCGAGACCGTGCCGTCGGCGATGCGCGCCAGCAGCCTGGCCAGCTGCGCCGGCGTGACCGGGGCGGCGTCGATGGCGATGCCTTCGCGGTTCAGTTGCGAGGCCACGTCGCCCATCAGCCAGTTGGCGGCGGGCTTGGCGTTGGCGGCGCCGGCATCGGCGAGCACGGCCTCGTAGTAGGCAGCGAATGCCTTGGTTGCGGTCAGCGTGGTCGCGTCATACGCCGACAGGCCGTATTGCGAGACAAAGCGTGCCTGCATCGCGGCCGGCAGCTCCGGCAGCGCATTGCGCACGCGATCGATCCAGGCCGGTTCGATCTCCAGCGGCATCAGGTCCGGGTCGGGGAAGTAGCGGTAGTCGTGTGCGTCTTCCTTGGTGCGCATGGCGCGGGTTTCGCCGGTGTCCGGATCGAACAGCACGGTGGCCTGCTGGATCTTGCGGCCGTCCTCGATTTCTGCGATCTGCCACTGCACTTCGTATTCGATGGCCTGCTGCAGGAAGCGGAACGAGTTCAGGTTCTTGATCTCGCGGCGCGTGCCGAATTCCTTCTGGCCGAGCGGGCGCACCGAGACGTTGGCGTCGCAGCGGAAGCTGCCTTCCTGCATGTTGCCGTCGCAGATGCCCAGCCACACCACCAGCGAGTGCAGTGCCTTGGCGTAGGCCACCGCTTCGGCGGCGCTGCGCATGTCGGGCTCGGTGACGATTTCCAGCAGCGGCGTGCCGGCGCGGTTCAGGTCGATGCCGGTCATGCCGGCAAAGTCCTCGTGCAGCGACTTGCCCGCGTCTTCTTCCAGGTGCGCGCGCGTCAGGTTGACGGTCTTTTCGTAGGACTCGCCCTGCTTGCCCTCGACCTGGATGGTGATGGTGCCGCCCTGCACCACCGGGATCTCATACTGGCTGATCTGGTAGCCCTTGGGCAGGTCGGGGTAGAAGTAGTTCTTGCGCGCAAAGACGCTGCGCGGCGCGATGGTGGCGCCGATCGCCAGGCCGAACTGGATCGCGCGCTCGACCGCGCCCTGGTTGAGCACCGGCAGCACGCCCGGCAGCGCCAGGTCCACCGGCGATGCCTGCGTGTTGGCCTCGGCGCCGAAGGCGGTGGAGGTGCCGGAAAAAATCTTGGAGGCCGTCGACAGCTGCGCGTGCGTTTCGAGGCCGATCACCACTTCCCATTGCATGGCGGTATTCCTGTTCGGTTCTTTCGGTGTTGTCTGTTGCGGGGGAGCGGCAGCGCCGCCCCGGTGTTCTGTCTGGTTATGGCGTGGTCGTCAGGGGTCGGGGCTGGCCAGCCAGGAGTCGAGCTGGGCCAGCGCGGCCACGCGCGCTACCGCGTCGCCGCCGACGGTGACGCTCTGGCTCTTGCGCATGGCTGCGGCAGGCACGTCGGTGCGCCGATGCAGCTCGCTGGTGCCGTCGAAGCCGTGATAGGCGCCGGGGTAGATCTCCAGCCGGAAGCGCGCGCCCGGCTGGCGCGCCTGCACCGCGCTCTGCAGCATGGCGCAGCGGGTCGCCGGGGTCCAGTCGTCGGCGCCGCCGATCATCAGCAGCAGCGGCGAGCGCAGGCGGAAGCTGTGCTGCTGCACCGCGCGCTTGCAGCCGGGATAGAACGCCACCGCGCGCTCGACCAGCGGCGTGCCGGCCGGCCACGGGCGGCTGGCGTCGACGGTGGCCAGCACCGCCTGCGCGCCGTTCGACCAGCCCAGCAGCACGATGCGCGACGCGTCCACGGCGGGTTGCTGCGCCACCCAGCGCAGCGCGGCGAGCGCGTCGGCGCGGCGGGTGCGGTCGTCGATGGCGCGGTTGTCGACGGGCTCGGCGCAGATGCCGTGGGGCCTGCCGCGCGCGCTGAAGCTGTCGGGCATCAGCACCGCGTAGCCGCGTTCGGTGAGCCAGTGCGCGTATTCGCGGTAGCGTTGCTGGAGCAGCGCGGCAGCATCGGCGGTGTCGGTGCCCGCTGCCGTCGCGGTTGTCGCTGCGGTGCCGTCGCGCGCGGCGCGCTGCGCCAGCAGGCCGCCGCAGCCGTGCAGCGCCACCACCACCGGCAGCGCGCGCGGCGTGGCGCCTTCGCGCGGCAGGAACCAGTAGGCGCTCAGCGCCGGCGTGGCGGCATCACCGCGCAGCTGGACCCGCTGCGCGGGCACGGGCGCGACTGCAGTTCTGGCGGCTGCCGACGAGGCGGGCGCGGCCCGGCTCACGGCGTTTGGCGCCAGCACGCCCGCCGGCGTCAGCGGTGCCGGCGCGTCCAGTGCGGGGGCCGTCAGGTCCGGCGTATGCGCCGCGGCGCCGGCCAGCCACGTGCCAAAGCCCAGCGCCACCGCGGCGCGCAGCCACGCGCCCGCCGGACGGGCGGCGCGCGGCGCGTGTTGCGGGGGGAGGTGGGCGTGGACCATGGCCGGCTGCTGTGGCTTCGGTGGCGACTGTGGCTTCAGCGCGTGCGGGCGCAGGCGCCGGTACCCGGCTCGAACATCACTGGCCAGGCCTCTTCATAGATGCCCGGGGTGCAGCGCTGCTGGCAGTTGGCGTGCGCCAGCGTGACGCGGCGCGGGTCTTGCCACACCATCAGCTTGCAGCCGCTGCCGTCGTTGGCGCGCAGCTCGATATGCGGCTTCTTCTGGACCTGGCGGAATTCGGCCAGGTTGAAGCTGCACGAGCCGCGCTTGCCTACCCACAGCTTCCACGACAGCTGCTGCACGCTGTTGTCCGCAATGCGCAGCTGCGCGTCTTCGCGGAAGCCGTCTTCCTCGGTGCGGCGGCAGTCGCCGGCCAGGTCGATGTCGCGGCTGGCGATCGGCGTGGGCTTGCCGATGATCGGCAGCTGGATGCAGCCGGCCACCAGCGCGGCAAGCGCGGCGGCGGCAAGCAGGCGGAGCAGGGCGCGGGTCATGGTCAGGCCTTGGCGGGGCGGCGCAGGTGCCAGTCGGTCGCCTGCTGGAACGCGTGCGCGGTCTGCAGCAGGCGCGCTTCGTCAAAGTAGTTGCCGATCAGCTGCAGGCCGACGGGCATGTTGCCCGCGCCGAAGCCGCACGGCACGCTCATGCCGGGCAGGCCGGCCAGGCTGGTCGACAGCGTGAAGATATCGGCCAGGTACATCTGCACCGGGTCCGAGGTTTTCTCGCCCAGCTTCCATGCCACCGTCGGCGCCACCGGGCCCATGATCACGTCGCACTGGGCGAACGCGCGCTGGAAGTCGTCGGCGATGATGCGGCGGATCTTCTGCGCCTGCAGGTAGTAGGCGTCGTAGTAGCCGTGCGACAGCACGTAGGTGCCGACCATGATGCGGCGCTTGACCTCGGCGCCGAAGCCTTCGGCACGGGTCTTCTTGTACATGTCGAGCAGGTCGCGGTACTCGGCGGCGCGGTGGCCGTAGCGCACGCCGTCGAAGCGCGACAGGTTGGACGAGGCCTCGGCCGGCGCGATCACGTAGTACACCGGGATCGACAGCTCGGTCTTGGGCAGCGACACCTCGACCAGCGTCGCGCCCAGCTTCTCGTACTCGGCCAGCGCCGCGCGCACGGCCTGCTCGACGTCGGCCGCCAGGCCCTTGCCGAAGTACTCCCTGGGCAGGCCGATGCGCAGGCCGGCCAGCGGGCGCTCGGCGCTGGCGCCGGCGCGCGGCTGGCCCAGCAGGCGGGTGTAGTCCTCGTCCACGCCGCCCTGCGCGGGCGGGATGCTGGTCGAGTCCTTGGGGTCGAAGCCGGCCATGGCGTTGAGCAGCAGCGCGCAGTCCTCGGCGGTGTGGGCCATCGGGCCGCCCTGGTCCAGCGACGAGGCAAAGGCGATCATGCCGTAGCGCGACACGCGGCCGTAGGTCGGCTTGATGCCGGTGATGCCCGAGAACGATGCCGGCTGGCGGATCGAGCCGCCGGTGTCGGTGCCGGTGGCGGCGGGCGCGAGGCCGGCGGCGACGGCCGCGGCCGAGCCGCCCGACGAGCCGCCGGGCACGCGGCTGGCGTCCCACGGGTTGCGTACCGGGCCGAAATGCGAATTCTCGTTGGACGAGCCCATCGCGAACTCGTCCATATTGGTCTTGCCCAGCGTGACCATGCCGGCGGCGGCCATGCGCTCGACCACGGTGGCGTCGAACGGGCTTTCATAGTTGCCCAGCATCTTCGAGCCGGCGGTGGCGCGCCAGCCGCGCGTGACGAACACATCCTTGTGCGCGACCGGCACGCCGGTCAGCGGCGCGGCTTCGCCGCGCGCGCGGCGTGCGTCGGCGGCGCGGGCCTGGGCCAGGGTCAGCTCGGCATCGACGTGGATAAAGGCGTTGAGCGCGGCGGCCTGCTCGATGCGGGCCAGGTACTCGCGCGCGAGTTCCTCGGCGGAGACGGAGCGCGCGGCCAGGGCGTCGGCAAGCTGGCGCAGGGAGGTCACGGAATCAGCGGAAAAGGGCATGACAGTCGGTTGGCATCAGGGGTGTTGTACTGGCGGGCGGACCGTGGCGCGGCTGGCGGCACGGCCCGGGCAAGGGTCATTCGATGACCTTGGGCACCAGGTACAGGCCGTTTTCGGTGGCCGGCGCGGGGCGCTGGTAATCGGCGCGGCGGTCGGCTTCGGTGACCACGTCCTCGCGCAGGCGCTGGACCATGTCGCGCACTGCCGACAGCGGATGCGCCAGCGGCTCGATGCCGGTGGTGTCGACCGCCTGCATCTGCTCGACCAGCGAGAAAAAGTTGTTCAGCTGCGCAAGCGTCTGGGCGGCCTCGTCATCGCTGGTTTCGATGCGGGCGAGGTGGGCAATGCGCTTGACGTCGGATAGGTCGAGGGCCATGGCGTGGTGGGTCGATGCTCGGATACTGGGATACGAAGGGCGGCGCGGGCTGCGCCGGCGGCTGGCTCACGGGGCCATTGCGTCGCACGGCCCGAAGCCTGACCGCAGGCGCCGGTGGGCACGCCGCAGTCGCCAGAATTGCAGGTATTTTCAGGCTGTAAACGCCCGAAGTCGCCAGAATTATAAGGTATCATTGCGAGTTACCGACCTTTGGCAACGCCTACGCCACATGGCCTGCGTCCGGCGCCTGTGCGCCCGGTGTCCGAAGGCGCCCGAAGGGCAAACCTGGGTCCTCTGATTAGGCCTTGCCGCCGGTCTCCGCATGCTGCGCGACAAGCAGCATGATGCGCCGGCGCCTGCACATTTCCGCGAACTTTTCGGCGGGGTCTAATCAAAGGTTCCCGTAGGGCCGGCGCGCACGGTGCGCCGGCGGTACCGATCCCATTCCCATCCGGCCGGACAGCCTCCGGCCCGGGCGGCGGGCGGAGCGGGAAGCCGAGAACCATTCCGTATTCAACGCAACACAACCCATTTCGTGGCCGGGCCGCTCGCGGCGCCGGCCGCTTCGCTTACCCGCGAACCCCATCACAGACAGGATTCCTGATGTTCGGATTTCTCCGCAGCTACTTCTCCAACGACCTGGCGATCGACCTCGGCACCGCCAACACGCTGATCTACATGCGCGACAAGGGCATCGTGCTGGACGAGCCCTCGGTCGTTGCGATCCGCCAGGAGGGCGGCCCCAACGCCAAGAAGACCATCACGGCGGTGGGCAAGGAAGCCAAGCAGATGCTGGGCAAGGTGCCGGGCAATATCGAGGCGATCCGCCCGATGAAGGACGGCGTGATCGCCGACTTCACCGTGACCGAGCAGATGCTCAAGCAATTCATCAAGATGGTGCATGACAGCAAGCTGCTGCGCCCGAGCCCGCGCATCATCATCTGCGTGCCGTGCGGCTCGACCCAGGTCGAGCGCCGCGCCATCCGCGAATCGGCGCTGGGCGCCGGCGCCAGCCAGGTGTACCTGATCGAGGAACCGATGTCGGCCGCGATCGGCGCCGGCCTGCCGGTGTCGGAGCCGTCGGGCTCGATGGTGGTGGATATCGGCGGCGGCACCACCGAGGTCGGCATCATCTCGCTGGGCGGCATGGTCTACAAGGGTTCGGTGCGCGTCGGCGGCGACAAGTTCGACGAGGCCATCGTCAACTACATCCGCCGCAACTACGGCATGCTGATCGGCGAGCAGACCGCCGAGGCCATCAAGAAGGAAATCGGCTCGGCCTTCCCGGGCTCCGAAGTCCGCGAGATGGAAGTCAAGGGCCGCAACCTGTCCGAAGGCATCCCGCGCGCCTTCACGGTGTCGTCCAATGAAATCCTGGAAGCCCTGACCGATCCGCTGAACCAGATCGTGTCGGCGGTGAAGATCGCGCTGGAACAGACCCCGCCCGAACTGGGCGCCGACATCGCCGAACGCGGCATGATGCTGACCGGCGGCGGCGCGCTGCTGCGCGACCTGGACCGCCTGCTGGCCGAGGAAACCGGCCTGCCGGTGCTGGTCGCCGAAGACCCGCTCACCTGCGTGGTGCGCGGCTCCGGCATGGCGCTGGAACGCATGGACAAGCTGGGCAGCATCTTCTCCTACGAGTAAGAAGGACGCTCACGTGGCGATGCGCGGCCTGCCGGATCGACCGATCATGGCGGCGTCGCGGCGCCTCATCCGCCGGGGCCGGGCCCTGGCAGCTCCCGCCGCCCGACCGTGCCGCGCCTGTCCCCGCCAGGGGGCGGGGCGCGCCACGGCGGGCGGCGGGGCGTTTCCGCGTGGCCTCCGGCCTTTGTTCGGGTAAATGGATTACTCCCCTCCGCCGCTCTTCAAGCAAGGCACCTCGGCCGTCGCCAGGCTGGTCCTGTACGTCGGCATCGCGCTGGCGCTGCTGGTGGTCGATGCCCGTTTCGACGCGCTGCGCGTGGGCCGGCAGGTTGCCGCCACCGTGCTGATGCCGGTCGAGCGCCTGGTGCTGGCGCCGCGCGACGCGCTGCGCACCATGTTCGACTATGCGCAGTCGTCGGCGATGCTCGCCACCGAGAACCGCGAACTGCGCCAGAACGCGGTGCAGCAGGCCCAGGCCTCGGTGCGCCAGGCGCAGCTCGAGGCCGAGAACCACCAGCTGCGCAAGCTGCTTGGGCTGGCGCAGCAGTCGGCCACGCCGGTGACCGCGGCCGAGATCCTGTATGACGCGCGCGACCCGTACAGCCAGCGCATCGTCATCGACAAGGGCAGCCAGCACGGCCTGCGCGCCGGCTATCCGGTGATCGACGAGCGCGGCGTGGTCGGGCAGGTGACGCGCGTGTCGCCGTTCCAGTCCGAGGTGACGCTGCTGACCGACAAGGACCAGGCGATTCCGGTGCAGGTGGTGCGCAACGGCCTGCGCAGCGTGGCCTTCGGCGGCGCGCGCGCGGGCCACCTGGACCTGCGCTTCATGGCCGCTGCCGCCGACCTGCAGCAGGGCGACCTGCTGGTGACCTCGGGCCTGGACGGCACCTATCCGCCGGGCCTGCCGGTGGCGAAGATCGTGCAGATCGAGCGCAAGGCCGATACCGCGTTTTCGCGCGTGTATTGCGAGCCGGTGGCCGGCGTGCGCGCGCACCGCCAGCTGCTGGTGGTGCGCTACGACGCCAACATCCCGGCGCGCGAAGCGGTCGAGGCCCGGCCGGAAGCGCCGGTCAAGGGCGCCAAGTCCGCCGCGGCGCGCGCCGCCGCAGACAGCGCCGCGGCCGGCAAGGCGGCGCCCGCCAAGGAGGCATCACGGTGACCAATCCCCAATACCTGCTGCGGCCGGTCAACCCGGCCTTTATCGCCTTCAGCTTCGTGCTGGCGTTCCTGTTCAACCTGATGCCGTGGGGCACCACGTTGTGGATCCCGGACATGGTGGCGCTGGTGCTGGTGTTCTGGAACATCCACCAGCCGCGCAAGGTGGGCATGGGCGTGGCCTTCCTGCTCGGCCTGCTGATGGACGTGCACGATGCCCGCCTGCTGGGCGAACATGCGCTGGCGTACACGCTGCTGGCCTATTTCGCCATCACCATCCACCGCCGCGTGCTGTGGTTCACGGTCTATACCCAGGCGCTGCATGTGCTGCCGCTGCTGTTTATCGCCCACGCGGTGCCGGTGCTGATCCGGCTGGCGATGGGCGCGCCGCTGCCGGGCTGGCCGCTGCTGCTGGCGCCGGCGATCGAGGCGCTGCTGTGGCCGCTGGCCACCAGCCTGCTGCTGGCGCCGCAGCGCCGCTCGACCGATGTCGACGAGACCCGGCCGATCTGACGCCGCCGCCGCCATCGCCCGCCACCGTCCACCCCCGATTTCTCCAGGCCACGCAGTACCATGACCGAAATCCGCAACGTCGAACTGGAAATCGGCCGCTTCCGCATCCGCGTGGCGGCCGCGGCGCTGTTTACGGTGATCTGCTTCGGCCTGCTGTTCTCGCGCTTCCTGTGGCTGCAGTGGTACAAGCATGACCAGTACTCGGCCAAGGCCGAGGACAACCGCATCTCGGTGGCGCCGATCGAGCCCAACCGCGGCATCATCATGGACCGCAACGGCATCGTGCTGGCGCGCAACTATTCGGCGTATACGCTGGAGATCACTCCGTCCAAGCTGACCGATACGCTCGACAACACCATCGAGAGCCTGTCCGGCCTGGTCGAGATCCAGCCGCGCGACCGGCGCCGCTTCAAGCGGCTGATGGAGGAGTCGCGCAGCTTCGAAAGCCTGCCGATCCGCAGCCAGCTGACCGATGCCGAGGTGGCGCGCTTCTCCGCGCAGCGCTTCCGCTTCCCCGGCGTCGACGTGCGCGCGCGGCTGTTCCGCCAGTACCCGCTGGGCGAGTCGGCCTCGCACGTGGTTGGCTACCTGGGCCGGATCTCGCAGCGCGACCAGGAGCGCATCGAGGCCATGGACGAGGCCAACGACGCCGACGGCGCCAAGTACGATCCGCGCAAGGATGCCGACAACTACAAGGGCACCAACTACATCGGCAAGATTGGCCTGGAGCAGAGCTACGAGAGCGAGCTGCACGGGCTGACCGGCTTCGAGGAAGTGGAAGTCAGCGCCGGCGGGCGCCCGATCCGCACGCTGTCGACCTCGCCCGCCACGCCGGGCAACAACCTGATCCTGTCGCTCGACATCCGCCTGCAGCAGCTGGCCGAGGCGCTCTATGGCAACCGCCGCGGCGCGCTGGTGGCGATCGAGCCGTCCACCGGAGACATCCTGGCCTTCGTCTCCAAGCCGACCTTCGACCCCAACCTGTTCGTCGAGGGCATCGACACCAATACCTGGAACGAGCTCAACGGCTCGCCCGACAAGCCGCTGCTGAACCGACCCCTCCGGGGCACCTATCCGCCGGGCTCGACCTACAAGCCGTTCATGGCGCTGGCCGCGCTGACCACCGGCAAGCGCACCGCGGCGTGGGGCATGTCCGACCCGGGCTTCTTCACGCTGGGCAACCACACCTTCCGCGACGACAAGCCGGGCGGCCACGGCTGGGTCGACATGCACAGCTCGATCGTGCATTCGTGCGACACCTATTACTACGCGCTGGCGCGCGACATGGGCGTCAACGGCATCCATGACTTCATGAAGCCGCTGGGCTTCGGCCAGATCACCGGCATCGATATCGAAGGCGAAAGCCGCGGCATCCTGCCGTCGACCGACTGGAAGCGCCGCGCCTACCGCAAGCCCGAGCAGCAGAAGTGGTACGAGGGCGAGACCATCTCGCTGGGCATCGGCCAGGGCTACAACAGCTTCACCATCCTGCAGCTGGCGCAGGCCACCTCGGTGATCGTCAACGACGGCAAGGTGATGAAGCCGCACCTGGTCAAGGCCATCGAGGACGCGGTCACGCGCAAGCGCACGCTGACCGTGCCCAAGGAAAGCTACACCATCCCGTTCAAGCAGGCCGACATCAACGTGATCAAGCGCGCCATGGTGGCGGTGACGCACTCGGGCACCGCCGCGCGCGTGTTTGCCGGCGCCGCCTACGAATCCGCCGGCAAGACCGGCACGGCGCAGACCTACAGCCTGTCCAAGGGCGAGAAGTACAACCACCACGCGCTCGCCGAGCACAAGCGCGACCACTCGCTGTACACCGCTTTCGCGCCAGCCGACAACCCCAAGATCGCGATCGCGCTGATCGTCGAGAACGCCGGCTTCGGCGCCGCGGTGGCCGCGCCGATCGCGCGCAAGGTGATGGACTACTACCTGACCGGCAAGTGGCCCGCCGAACTGGAGGCGATCGCGCCGCCCGCCGGCGAGCGCGTGGCCGGCCGCGCGCCGGTGGATACGCCGAGCGTGTTCACCACCGGCCAGACCGCCAGCATTGCCAGTGCCACGGTGATGTCCAGCGGCGGCGCACCGGCCAGCGGCGCTGACGCCAGCGCGGTGGCGGCGGCCTCGGCCGCGCAGGTGCCGACGCCGGAGGCGATCGCCGCGATGCTGGACCCGGACGCCATCGCCCCGGCCTCGGCGGTGCAGACGCTGGACCAGCGCATGCTGCAGGCGCTGGGCCACAGCAAGCCGCAGACCCCCGCGCCGGCCTCCGCGACGGTCGTGCCGGCCAAGGCGCCCGCGCCCAAACCACGCGTCAAGCCCGTCGCTGCCAAGGCAGCCAGCGGTGCCGACGCCACCCGCTGAAGGAGACGCGCATGGATCGACGCCGCGTCATGTCCCTGGTCAAGAGCGCGCTGACCGGTTTTGACAAGCCGCTCTCGCTGATCGTGTTCCTGCTGTTCGCCACGGGCATCGTGGCGCTGTACTCGGCCGCCATCGACATGCCCGGCCGGGTCGAGGACCAGTTGCGCAACATCCTGCTGTCGTACGTGGTGATGTTCGTGATCGCCTACCTGCCGACGCAGACGCTGATGCGGGTGGCGGTGCCGATCTATACGGTGGGGGTGGCGCTGCTGATCGCGGTGGCCATGTTCGGCCTGATCCGCAAGGGCGCGCGCCGCTGGCTCTATGTCGGCATGGTGATCCAGCCGTCCGAGATCATGAAGATCTCGATGCCGCTGATGCTGGCATGGTACTTCCAGAAGCGCGAAGGCGTGATCCGCTGGTTCGACTTCATCGTCGCGCTGGGGCTGCTGCTGATCCCGGTGGGCCTGATCGCCAAGCAGCCCGACCTGGGCACGGCGTTGCTGGTGATGGCCGCGGGCCTGTACGTGATCTACTTCGCCGGGCTGTCGTGGAAGCTGATCCTGCCGCTGATGGGCATCCTGGTGGTCGCCATCACGCTGCTGATCACGTTCCAGAACGACATGTGCGCGCCAGGCGTGAACTGGCCGGTGCTGCACGACTACCAGCAGCACCGCGTCTGCACGCTGCTGGATCCGACCAGCGATCCGCTCGGCAAGGGCTTCCACACGATCCAGTCGATCATTGCGATCGGCTCGGGCGGGGTCGAGGGCAAGGGCTGGCTCAAGGGGACGCAGACCCACCTGGAGTTCATTCCGGAAAAGCACACCGACTTCATCTTCGCCGTGTACTCGGAGGAGTTTGGCCTGATCGGCAACGCGGTGCTGCTGGTGCTGTACCTGCTGCTGATCTTCCGCGGGCTCTTTATCGCGGCCAATGCGCCGACGCTGTTCTCGCGACTGCTGGCGGGGTCGATCACGCTGATCTTCTTCACTTATGCCTTCGTCAACATGGGCATGGTCAGCGGCATCCTGCCGGTGGTGGGCGTGCCGCTGCCGCTGCTCAGCTACGGCGGCACCGCGCTGGTGACGCTGGGCGCGGGCATCGGCATCTTGATGAGCATTTCGCGGCAGAAGCGGCTGATCCAGACGTAGCGGGGGCACGCCGGTGGTTTGCTCCCCTCTCCCGCTTGCGGGAGAGGGAGCCTGCCAGCGCGGCGCGACCGCCTTCGCCGTGCGCTTGGCGCCCCCTTTGCTAAACTGCCACCCACTTTACCTCTACCGGTCCACGCCCCATGAACGCCCAAGACGTTGCCGCCTACCTGCAGAGCCATCCCGAGTTCTTCGAAGAACATGCCGAGCTGCTGGCCGCGGTGCAGCTGACCAGCCCGCACAGCCATCGCGCCGTGTCGCTGCAGGAGCGCCAGATGGAAATCCTGCGCGAGAAGAACAAGGGCCTGGAGCTGCGCCTGGCGGACCTGGTCCGCCATGGCCACGAGAACGACCGCACCCAGCAGCGCCTGCACGACTGGCAACTGCGCCTGCTGGCCGAGGCCGATTCGCATGCGCTGCCGTATGCGGTGCAGGACGGCCTGCGGCAGGTGTTCGACGTGCCGGCGGTGGCGCTCAGGCTGTGGGATGTCGCCGAACAGTACGCGCACATGGAAGTGGCGCAGGGCGCCGGCGAAGACCTGCGCATCTTCGCCGAAGGCCTGCGTGCGCCGTACTGCGGCAGCAACAGCGGCTTCGAGGCGGCCAGCCTGCTGGAGCGCGACGATATCACCTCGCTGGCGATGGTGACGCTGCGCGTGCCGCTGCGCGCCGGCGAGGCCGAGGCCGGCGCCGACGTGCGTGGCGCGGCCTTTGGCCTGCTGGTGCTCGGCTCGCCCGATCCGCGCCGCTTCCACGACGGCATGGGCACCGCCTACCTGTCGCAGATCGGCGAGGTCGCGGGCGCCGCGCTGAAGCGGCTGCGCGACTGAAGCCGCGGCACTCGGCATGACGCCATGACTGCACGCCGGCCGCCGCGCGATGTGGTCGCGCCGTCCGCTCCCGCCGGCGGCGAAGCGCCGCCGCCTGACCCGCTGGTCACGCGCTATCTCGACTGGCTGCGCGGCAGCCGCAAGCTGGCCGAGCACACGCTGTCGGGCTATGCGCGCGAACTGCGCGTGCTGCAGGCGCACGCGGCGCAGCATGCGCCGGGCGTCGCGCTGCTGGCGCTGCAGACCCACCATATCCGCAATTTCGCCGCACGGCTGCATGCCGCCGGACTGGTCGGCACCAGTATCGGGCGCGCGCTGTCGGCATGGCGCGGCTTCTACCTCTGGGCGGCGCGCCATGGCCATGGCGTGAGCGTGAATCCGGTCGACGGCGTGCGCGCGCCGCGCTCCGGGCACGCGCTGCCCAAGGCGCTGTCGGTCGAGCACGCGGTGGCGCTGGTGGCGCACCCTGCCGGCACCGACGCCGAGGCGCTGCGCGACCAGGCCGTCTACGAACTGTTCTACTCGAGCGGGCTGCGGCTGTCCGAGCTGGTGCAACTGGACCTGCGCTATGCCGATGCCGACGGCTACCGCTCCAGCGGCTGGCTCGACCTGGCCGGCGCCGAGGTCACCGTAACCGGCAAGGGCTCGCGCCGGCGCTCGGTGCCGGTCGGCAGCAAGGCCCTCGCGGCGCTGCAGGCGTGGCTGGCGGTGCGCGACGGCTTGCTGCGGCCGGGCGCCGCGCCCGAGGACGCCCATGCCCTGTTCCTCGGTCCGCGCGGACGGCGCCTGTCGATGCGCACCGTGCAGCTGCGGCTCAAGCAGCAGGCGCTGCGCGCCGGCGTGCCGGCCGACGTGCATCCGCACATGCTGCGGCATTCCTTCGCCACGCACATGCTGCAGTCATCTGGCGACCTGCGCGCGGTGCAGGAGATGCTGGGCCATGCCAGCATCTCGACCACGCAGGTCTACACCGCGCTGGATTTCCAGCACCTGGCCAAGGTCTACGACAAGGCTCACCCGCGCGCCGGCCGGGCGCGCGCAAAGCCGGCAGCCGATGCCGCTGCCGCTGCCAGTGCGGCGCACGTCGACGACACCCCGCAAGACTGACTCACTCCCACTGCGCCAGCACCTCTCGGAAGCGCTCGATCTCGGGCAGCAGCCAGCCGCGGAAGGCCTGCACCTTGGGCAGGTTCAGCGAACCCGGCGCGCACACGAAGTACAGCAGCCACGGGCACGGGATGCTGACGTCGAACAGCCGCACCACGCGCCCGGACAGCAGGTCGTTGCAGGCCAGCGAAGAGCGGATCAGGGCGATGCCCTGGCCTTCCGAGGCGGCCTGCAGCAGCAGCGACGAATCTTCCAGCAGCAAGCCCTTGCGCGGCTCGGGCCAGTCCAGCCCGGCGGCCTCGAACCACGGCTTCCACGGATCGCCCTCGCCGCGCAGCAGCGGCATGCCCGCCATGTCCTGCGGCCGTTCGGGCAGCCGCCCGCCATTGAAGGCGGGGCTGCAGACCGGGAAGAAGACGTCGTCGAGCAGCCGCTCCACATACAGGCCGGGATAGTCGCCGCTGCCCATGCGCAGCGCGATATCGACTTCTTCGTGGGCAAAGTTGACCAGCGTGTTGGACGACAGCAGTTCGACATCCAGTTCCGGGTGGCGCTCGATAAAGCTGCCGATGCGCGGCGTCAGCCAGCGTGCGGCAAACGACGGCATGGTGCTGATGGTCAGGCGCTTGTCGCGGTTGCCGGCCTGCAGCGCGCGCGTGGCATCGGCGATCTGCAGCAGCGCGTCGCGCACGCGCTCGGCATAGAGCCGGCCCGCCGGCGTCAGCGCCACGCGCTTGCCGTGGCGCTCGAACAGCGGCATGCCCAGTTCGTCTTCGAGCGCGCGGATCTGGTGGCTGACCGCGCCGTGGGTGACGAACAGCTCCGTGGCGGCGCGCGAGAAGCTCTCGTGCCGCGCCGCGGCCTCGAACGCGCGCAGCGCGGTCAGCGCCGGCAGGCGCGGCAGCTCGCGGTGCCAGCCGCGCGGCAGGTCTTTCTCCCAGGCGCTCTTCCAGGCCATGGCCGTCTCCAGGCGATCGGTGGTTATGTGAGATTGGCTAACAAGAACAAAGAAAATATATCGTTTTGATAGTGGTCGGGCAATCACTAATATCTCATCACCGGCCCCCGCTTTGCACACTGCTTCACCGCGAGCTTCACGGCGATATCCGCAGGATTTAACTGGCCTGGTCCCCTTGCCGGGCCAGTTCCTGCGGCCCGCCGCGAATCCGTGCTGCGTCTGGCGTATCCCCGCCAGGGCCGGCTGAACGGAGAACCACCATGAAAACCGTGCTCACAACGACCGAGTTCACCCTGAATCCTGGCGAAGTCACCACGCTGTCGGTGCACGCCGCGCAGCGCCTGCACATTGCAGAGGCCCGCGGTACCGACGTATGGCTGACCCGCGAGAACGATTCGGAGGACTACTGGCTGCGTTGTGGCGGCAGCCTGCTGCTGCGCCCGGGCGACGAGGTGGTGCTCAGCATCGACCCGCGCGCCTTGCATCCGGTGCGCCTGGCGCTCATCGCCGAGGCCCGCCGCCCGGCGCTGGCGCTGGCCGACCTGCCGCACCTGGTGTACCGCAGCCTGCGCCGGCTGGTTCGAGGCACCGAGTGGACGCCTAACCAGGACCGGGTCACCGCCTCCTGAAGCGGAGCCGGGCGGGGCAACGTCCGCATCGCACCGGGACCGGGGCCATCTGCGCCTGGTCTGGTCGCGTGACGCATCGGACGGTTGCCCGCCCCGGGCACGCTGAATGGGGCCAGGTCGGGGCCGGCGCAAGCCGGCCCTTTTCGTTACACTCTCGCCATGCATCCGATTCAAGTCATCGAACGCGGCCGCGAGGACTATCAGCCGTGTTTCGACGCGATGCGCGCCTTCACCGCCGCACGCACCCCCGAGACGCCCGACCAGGTCTGGCTGGTCGAGCATCCGCCGGTCTACACGCTGGGCCAGGCGGGCGACCCCGCGCACCTGCTGGCCCCGGACGAGCGGATTCCGGTGGTGCAGATCGATCGTGGCGGGCAGATCACTTATCACGGCCCGGGGCAGGTGGTGGCCTACCTGCTGCTGGACCTGCGGCGCCGCCGGCTGATGGTGCGCGAGCTGGTGCACGGCATCGAGCAGGCCGTGCTGGACACGCTCGCGGCGTATAATCTCGCAGCCGAACGCAAGCCCGGCGCCCCCGGCATCTACCTGTCCGGCGGGCCGCACCAGGGCGCCAAGATTGCCGCGCTCGGCCTCAAGATCCGCAACGGCTGCAGCTACCACGGCGTCAGCCTCAACGTGCAGATGGACCTGTCGCCGTTCCTGCGCATCAATCCCTGCGGCTATGCCGGGCTGGAAACAGTCGACATGGCCAGCGCGGGCGCCACCTGCCCGGTGGCGGATGCCGATGGCGCCCCTGTGCCCGTGACCGCGGCAACACAACCCGAAATCGCACAGCGCCTGGCGGCTGCATTGTGCGAGGTGCTGGCAGCGCACGAGGCTCGCGTGCTGGCGGCCGAAGAACCTGCCGCCCCGGCCCTGGCCTCCTAGTCAAAAGCGAAATGCACGCCGTGCGCGTGCGGAGAAATGTATGAGCGACGCACTGATCGCCACTTCCAGCGAAGCCCCGCAGTCCCCCGCGGAGCAGTACGACCCGACCCGCAAGCAGAAGTCGGCCGACAAGACCGCGCGCATCCCCATCAAGATCGTGCCGGCCGAGAAGCTCAAGAAGCCGGACTGGATCCGCGTGAAGGCCGCCACCGGCAATTCGCGTTTCTATGAGATCAAGGACATCCTGCGCGCCAACAACCTGGTCACGGTGTGCGAGGAAGCCAGCTGCCCCAATATCGGCGAATGCTTCGGCAAGGGCACGGCCACCTTCATGATCATGGGCGACAAATGCACGCGCCGCTGCCCGTTCTGCGACGTCGGCCACGGCCGCCCGGACCCGCTCGACGTGAACGAGCCCGGCAACCTGGCCCGCACCATCGCCCAGCTCAAGCTGAACTACGTGGTGATCACCAGCGTCGACCGCGACGACCTGCGCGACGGCGGCGCCCAGCACTATGTCGACTGCATCTCGCAGACGCGCGAGCTGTCGCCCGATACCCGCATCGAAGTGCTGGTGCCCGACTTCCGCGGCCGCCTGGACAAGGCGCTGGACATCCTGCAGGCGTGCCCGCCCGACGTGATGAACCACAACATGGAAACCGTGCCGCGCCTGTACAAGCAGGCCCGCCCGGGCGCCGACTACGCGCACTCGCTCAAGCTGCTGCAGGAGTTCAAGCGCCGCAATCCCAACGTCCCGACCAAGTCCGGCCTGATGGTCGGCCTGGGCGAGACCGACGAGGAAATCCTGGAAGTCATGCGCGACATGCGCGCGCACGACATCGACATGCTCACCATCGGCCAGTACCTGGCGCCGTCGAACCACCACCTGCCGGTGCTGCGCTACGTGCATCCCGACACCTTCAAGATGTTCGAGCAAGAGGCCTACAAGATGGGCTTCACCCACGCCGCCGTGGGCGCGATGGTGCGCAGTTCCTACCATGCTGACCAGCAGGCGCATCAGGCGGGGTTTGCCTGAGCGGGTTGTCAGTGGATCGGATGTAAAACGGCCGGGGAATTTCCCCGGCCGTTTTACTTTGGTTCTGTGGCTCCGCAAATTCGGTCCAAATACAACGGGCTAGCATCAGGCTTTGGTTTTCCGCGCATGTTTGGCAGCCAGGCGGGCGCGAACGCCCTCTGCGGTTAAGGCCTGGGAGGGATCAGATTGAAGCGCCTCATAGGCGAGGCCAGCTTGCAGCAGCCAGGCCTCAAAGGTCCCGTCACGCGCCAGCAACGCGCGCAGACCAGCGCGAATGACCTCGCTCTCGCTGGCGTATTCGCCCGACTTCACCTTGGCCCTGACCGCCTGAACCATCTCGGTCGGTAGCGTTACGCTTAATTGTTGAGTGGTTCGCATGACGAATCTCCGAGCGACGGGATTTGATCCTAACCGGCTGAACCAGCGCCGCCCATAGGCAATCCCGTAGCTACCCTAGGGTCAACCCCGACTGCCCCGTTCGGTCCATTTCGATATGATGAATTCATCGATAAATTATCGATGAAATACACAGACGCACATTCCGGCTTGTCTGCCTACACTGGGTAGCAAGTGCGCTACCGGGACTCTCATGAACTGCACCGTCCACCGACTTGCCGAGCAGGCGCTGCTGTACAGCGTCGCGCCGCCCGCCTCGCTGGCCGTCCAGCGCCGCATCTGGGCCATGGCCGCGCGGGCCGCGGACTGGCGCGGCGTGGTCGACGTGGTGCCGGGCATGAACAACCTGACCGTGATCTTTGACGACAGTGCCGACGCGGATGCGCTGGAGCGCAACCTGAAGCTGGCATGGGCCTCGGGCGAGGCGCGCAATGCCACCGGCAAGCTGGTCGAGATCCCGGTGCGCTACGGCGGCGAGCATGGCCCGGACCTCGGCGACGTTGCCGCGCATACCGGCCTCACGCCGCAGGAAGTGGTGCGCCGCCATGCGGCGGGCGAGTACGTGGTGTACTTCCTCGGCTTCCAGCCCGGCTTCGCCTACATGGGCGGGCTGGCGCCGGAGTTGGCCACGCCGCGGCGGCGCGAGCCGCGGGTGGCGGTGCCGGCCGGGTCGGTCGGCATCGGCGGCGAGCAGACCGGCATCTATCCGGCGGTGCTGCCGGGCGGCTGGCAGCTGATCGGGCGCACCGACGCCGAACTCTTCGTGGCGGACCGCGATCCGCCGTCCCTGTTCGCGCCCGGCGATACCGTGCGCTTTGTCGCCGAGGAAATCATCGCGTGATCGAGATCCTTCGTCCGGGCGCGCTGGCCTCGGTGCAGGACCTGGGCCGTACCGGCTTCCGCCGTTTTGGCGTGGGCCGCTGCGGCGCCATGGACATGCTGGCGGTCGAAGTCGGCAACCGCCTGCTTGGCAATGCGCCCGGCTGCGCCGCCATTGAATTCACGCTGGGACGCGCCGCGGTGCGCTTCCATGCCGATATGCGCGTGGCCCTGGCCGGCGCCGAATGCGGCGCCAATCTTGACGGCATGCCGGTTTGGTCGTGGCACGCGTTCGACGCGCACAAGGGCGAGACCCTGACGCTGCCGTCGACGCGCGGCGGCACGCGCGTGTACCTGTGCGTGGCGGGCGGGATTGCGGTCGAGCCGGTGATGGGCTCGCGCAGCACCGACCTGAAGTCCGGTTTCGGCGGACTGGGCGGACGCGCGCTGCAGGAAGGCGACCGCCTGCCCGCGGGACGCCCGGGCCTGGCCGCAGAGACCGACTGGATCGGCGTGCAGGCGCCGGCGTGGGCGCTGCCCGCCGCGGTCGAAGGCAAGGCCACGGCGATCCGCATGCTGCCGGGGCCGGAATACGACGATTTTGACGCGGCCGCGCAGGCCGCACTGTGGCAAGCCGACTGGACCGTCACGCCCAACAGCAACCGCATGGGCATGCGCCTTGCCGGCCCGGCGCTGGCGCGCCGGGCCGAGCGCAGCGCCGACCTGCTCTCGCACGGGGTGATGCCGGGCGTGATGCAGGTGCCGCCGGCGGGCCAGCCGATCGCGCTGATGGCCGATGCGCAGACCACCGGCGGCTATCCCAAGATTGGCGTGGTGATCGAAGCGGATTTATGGCGGCTGGCGCAGGTGCCGCTGGGCGCGCCGGTGCGCTTCGTGCAGGTCACGCTGGCGCAGGCGCAGGCGGCGCAGGATGAGCTGGCACGCTACCTGCGGCAGATCGAGCAGGCGCTGCAGTGGCAGGGCGATGGCATGCCGATTGCCGCGCGGCGGCGTACCCGTACGCGAGCGGCAGCATAAGGAGGGCGCCCGGGCGCCGCACAGGAGAATGGCAATGCAGATCGATTTGAACGCGGATCTTGGCGAAGGCTGTGGCAATGACGAGGCGCTGCTGGCGCTGATCAGCTCGGCCAATATCGCCTGCGGCTGGCACGCGGGCGACGCCGCCACCATGGTGCAGACGGTGCAGTGGGCGCTGGCGCACGGCGTGGCGATCGGCGCGCACCCGAGCTACCCGGACCGCGAGAACTTCGGCCGCACCGAGATGCAGCGCGACCCGGAGCACGTCTACGCCGACGTGCTGTACCAGATCGGCGCGCTCGCCGCGATCGTGCGCGCGCAGGGCGGCGTGCTGCACCACGTCAAGCCGCATGGCGCGCTGTACAACCAGGCCGTGCGCGACCCGGCGCTGGCGCGCGCGATCGTGCGCGCGGTGCGCGACTTCGACGCCGACCTGGTTTTCTTCGGCCTGGCCGGCAGCCAGATGATCGACGTGGCGAAGGAGGCCGGCCTGCGCGTCAAGCAGGAAGTTTTTGCCGACCGCGGCTACAACCCCGACGGCACGCTGGTCAAGCGCGGTACGCCCGGCGCGCTGCATGAGGACGAGGAAGTTGCCCTGGACCAGACCCTGACCATGGTGCGCGAGCAGCGCGTGCGCGCCATCGACGGCAGCTGGGTACCGATTCAGGCCGAAACCGTGTGTCTGCACGGCGACGGCGCCCACGCGCTGGCCTTCGCGCGCCGCATCCGGGAACGGCTGGGCGCTGAAGGCATCGCGATCCGCGCCGGCGACTGAGCGCGTTCCCGCGCCTCACGCCGGCATTTCCCCCCACGCGGCCTGCCCCGTCACGCGTCACGACGGCTGCTGTCCGCGCGCCTTCGTTATCTTCGTTTGGTGTTTCCATGGAACAGGCAGTCAATCTCTGGCCCCTTGTCGGGGTCGGCGTCATCGTCGTCGGCTTCGTGCTGCGCTTCAATCCCATGCTGGTGGTGGTGCTCGCCGCGCTGGCCACCGGGCTGGCCGCGCCGATGCCGCTGATGCAGATCTTCTCCGCGATCGGCACCGCCTTCGTCAAGGCGCGCAACCTGCCGCTGATCATCCTGCTGCCGCTGGCCGTGATCGGCCTGCTGGAGCGCCACGGGCTGCGCGAGCATGCGCAGGCGTGGATCGCGCGCATCGCCTCGGCCACGGTCGGGCGCCTGCTGATCGTCTACCTGGGCGTGCGCGAGCTGACCGCGGCGATCGGCCTGACCAGCCTGGGCGGCCATCCGCAGATGGTGCGCCCGCTGCTGGCGCCGATGGCCGAGGGTGCGGCCGAGAACCGCTTCGGCCACCTGCCCGAGCCGGTGCGCCAGCGCGTGCTGGCCTTCTGCGCCGCAACCGACAACGTCGGCCTGTTTTTCGGCGAGGACATCTTCGTGGCGTTCGGCGCGATCGCGCTGATGCATACCTTCCTGCTGTCGTCGAACATCGAGGTCGAGCCGCTGCATATCGCCGTGTGGGGCATCCCTACCGCGATCTGCGCCTTCCTGATCCACGCCGTGCGGCTCAAGCGCCTGGACGGCTGGCTCGAGCGCGAACTGGGTGGCAGCGCCGCCCCCACCGCCATGCCTGCGCCGAGCGCCGAGTAAGGAGCGCGCCATGATTGTCTCGATCGAATACCTCTACTGGCTCGCCGGCCTGGTGCTGGCCATCACCGCGCTGATGACCTTCACCGACCGCGCGCATCCGCGCCGCCTCAGCACCGGCCTGTTCTGGCTGCTGTACGCGATCGTGTTCCTGGCCGGCGACCGGCTGCCACCGGCGGCGGTCGGCATCGGCGCGGTGGTGATGGCGCTGATCGCGGGCTTCGGCGGCGTCGGCCACGGCAGGCACGAGAGCCTGCCCGAGGCCGAGCGCCGCGCCAGCGCGAGCCGGCTCGGCAACAAGCTGTTCATTCCGGCCCTGCTGATCCCGCTGGTGACCGTGATCGGCACCATGCTGTTCAAGGATGTCAGGATCGGTGGCGTGCCGCTGCTCGATCCCAAGAACGTGACCTTCGTCTCGCTCGGGATCGGCTGCCTGATCTCGCTGGCGGTGGTGTGCTGGCTCACGCGCGACACCGTGACGCAGGGCCTGCGCGAATCGCGCCGGCTGACCGAGTCGCTGGGCTGGGCGCTGGTGCTGCCGCAGATGCTGGCGATGCTGGGGCTGGTGTTTGCCGACGCGGGCGTGGGCAAGGCCGTGGCGCACCTGACCACCGCCTACATCAACCTGGACTACAAGCTGGTGGCGGTGGCGGTCTATTGCGTGGGCATGGCGCTGTTCACGGTGATCATGGGCAACGGCTTCGCCGCCTTCCCGGTGATGACCGGCGGCGTCGGCGTGCCCATCCTGGTCGGCATGTTCGGCGGCAATCCCGCGGTGATGGCGGCGATCGGCATGTTCTCGGGCTATTGCGGTACGCTGATGACGCCGATGGCGGCCAATTTCAATATCGTGCCGGCGGCGCTGCTTGAACTCGACGACAAGAACGCCGTGATCCGCGCGCAGGTGCCGACTGCGCTGGCGATCCTGGCGGCAAATATCGTGCTGCTGTACTGGCTGATGTAAGCGCAGGAGCCTCGCCATGCCTACCGTGCTGCTGACCGGCTTCGAGCCGTTCGAGGACGAACCCATCAACCCGTCGTGGGAGGCCGTGCGTGCGCTCGACGGCGAACGCGTCGGCGACGCGGTGATCGTCGCGCGGCAGCTGCCGTGCGTGTTCGGCGCGGCGCTCGATGCGATCGCCGAACTGCTCGACGCGCTGCGGCCGACCCTGGTGATCGCCGTCGGCCAGGCCGGCGGGCGCGCCGAGATGTCGGTCGAGCGCGTGGCGATCAATGTCGACGATGCGCGCATCGCCGACAACGCCGGCGCCCAGCCGATCGACACCGCCATCGCGGCCGACGGCCCGGCCGCCTACTTTGCCACGCTGCCGATCAAGGCGATGGTGCGCGACATGCGCGCGGCCGGCGTGCCGGCGTCGGTATCGCAGACTGCCGGCACCTTCGTCTGCAACCATGTGTTCTACGGGCTGATGCACCGGCTGGCGCGGCAGCCGGATGGCGCGGTGCGCGGCGGCTTTATCCACATTCCGTATTTGCCCGAGCAGGCGGCGCGGCATCCGGGCCAGCCGAGCCTGGCGCACGAGACCCTGGTGAAGGGCCTGCGCACCGCGGTGGCGACGGCGCTGTCGACCCGCGCCGATGTGCGCGAACAGGGCGGGCAGCTGCACTGAGCCCCGGCGCGCACGTCCGCGCCGGCTTAATCCTGCAGGTTGGCCGCGGCCGCCTCACGGCGCGCCGCGGCTTTCTTCATCGCATGGCGGCGCAGGCTGACCTGCTCGAAGCGCCAGATCACATAGCAGAACGCCAGGAAGGGCCACAGCCAGCCGAGCCACTGCGCCAGGCTGTTGAAGTGGATGAAACGGCCCATGCGCCAGCCCTGCTCGGAGATCCACGCGTAGGGGTTTGACGGCAGCACGTTGGTCAGCGCGACCAGCACGATCAGCGCCGCCATCGCCAGCACCGCGCGCAGCCAGCGCGGCAGGTACAGCAGCAGCGCCAGCACCAGCGAGCTGGTCAGCAGCGCGAAGCGCCCGCCTTCGGACAGCCAGACGAAGGCGCTTTCGGTCGGGAACTGCAGCTCGGCCGCGGTCGCCTTGAGCAGCAGCGCCGCCGCCAGCAGCCCCGCCAGGATGCGCAGCATCGGCGCGCTGCGGCGCATCGCCAGCGAGGCGAACAGGCCGGTGCCGACCCAGCTGCTGGCAGTCACCAGCGATTCCAGCAACTGCTGGCTCTGCATGTCCTCGGGCCGCAGGCCGATATGGTCCTGCCACGCCTCCAGCTGCGGGAACACCATCTGCAGCACCTGCATCGGCCAGGATTCCGGATCGGTCAGCCATTCGCGCACGATGCCGCCCATGCCGAACAGGTGCTCCTGCGGAAACACCTGCGCGAACGGCCACAAAAGCAGCAGGATGATGGCAAAGCTGGCATGGGGCTCGAACCAGGCATGGCGCAGCCGCGTCAGGCGCCCGTCGTCGATCAGGGCGCGCGTGAACGGCGCCGCCACGGCGCCGCCGAGCAGCGCCCCCAGCGCATTGGTGATCAGGTCGATGTTGGACGAGATCCGGCTCGGCAGCCAGGTCTGGAAGGCCTCCATGCACGCCGACAGCAGGGCGCCGGCGACCAGCGCCACCAGTGTGGCGCGCCCGCCCGACACGCGCGGATGCAGCGACAGCACCACCAGCGCGCCGAACGGGAAATACCCCAGCACGTTGGTCAGCAGGTCGAAGTCGGTGATGTAGCGCGGCTTGGGCGCGCTGACAAAGGCAAAGGGCGAGATGCCGTTGTCGATCCAGCCCGAGAACGGGTACAGGCTGGCATAGATCACCAGCAGCGTGAAGCAGAGCAGCCCCACGCGCGCCAGCGGCGAGTGCTGCGGCGCGGTGGCGGATGGTGCTGGCACAGCCGCCGGCGGCGGCGCGGAGAGCGGCGGGGGAGCCGGCTCCATGGCAAATCTCCTGTTGCTTTACTTTAGCTGCAGCGTGCCGATCCAGTCGAGCAGCGCGGCAATCACGGCATCGCTGGCTTCGGCCAGCGCCTTGACGCCGCCGGCGCCGTCGGCGCTGGGCGCGGGCCGGCGCGCCTCGAAGGTCTGCTGGCCGAGCATGCCGTGCCGGTACACCGTGGCGCGCAGCCGCACCACGCCCTCGCTGGCGGTGGCGCTGTCGAACACCTGGTCGAACTCGAGCAGGTCCACCTTCAGCGCCGGCACGCTGCCGTCGCCGGACCAGCCCAGCGTGCCGCGCGCGGCCACGGCCTCGCGCAGGCGCTCGTCGAACAGGCGCGTGGGCGACATCACCCAGCGCTGCGTGGCATAGGCCTGCAGCCGCTGCGCCTGGGCGTACTGCAGCCGGTAGAACAGCGCATTGCCTTCCAGCCAGTTGGGCCCGTCGGTCTGTGCCACGCGCAGTTTGGGCAGCGCTGCGGGCGCAGGGTTCCCGGTGCCGGAGGCCGCGCCGGCGGCGACGGCCGGGCCCAGGTCATAGGTGATGGTGGGCTCGCCGCGCGTCAGCGCGCAGCCCGACAGCGCCAGGCCGGCGCAGAACAGCAGCAGGGCCGCGCGCAGGCGGGCGGTTGCGGAGCGCAGCAAGCGTGGCATCTCGGTCGCAGGGTTCACGGCGGATTCTCGCGGTTGGCGTTTGGCGTGATCGAAGGGGCGGGGTTTTGTCGGATGCCGACGCTACGGGGCCGCGCTGAAGCCCGGCTCGCCCGGCCCTGGCGTGGGCGCGGGCGCGCCGAACAGCACGCTGCTAGGGCTCTCGTTGAACTGGCCGGCGGCGCGCTCGAAGCTGCGCGCGGTCTGGCGCGCGTCGCGGGCCAGGCCATTGAGCTGCGGCAGGGTCTCTTCGCTGAAGGTGCCCGCGGCCGACTGCACCGACGCGGCCGCGCCCTGCAGGTCGCGCCCGACGCTGTCGACGGTGCGCATCACGGTGCCGTTGGGGTTGGCCAGTTCCTGCGTCAGGCGCCGGGTCGATTCCAGCGTCGCGTTCAGGTTCTCGGCCACTTTGGGCAGGCGCTGCGCCGCCGGCGCGAGCGAATCGGACAGGCGCGAATAATCTTCGGCGGTCTTGCGCACCGAACGGATCGCCGCCATCAGCTCGTCGCGGTTGGCGCCGCGGAACATGTCGTTGAGCGAGCCCATCAGGGTCTCGGCCTGGGTCAGCAGCGAATCGCCGCGCTTTTCCAGTTCCTCGAAGAAGCCGGGCCGCATGGCGATGCGCGCCACCGCCCGCGGCGAGGTCGGCAGCGGCGGCGAGGCGCCGGCGCCATCGTGCGCGGCGGAGTCATCGAGCTGCACGTAGGCGATCCCGGTCACGCCCTGGAAGCCCAGCGTGGCGTAGGTGGTGCGCGTGATCGGCGTTTCGCGGTTGACGTTGACGCGCACGATGATCTGGCCCGGCACCTGCGGGTCGAACTTGATCGACTCGACCTTGCCCACCGCCAGCCCGCGGTACTTGACGTCGGCCTGCGGGCCCAGGCCGTTGACGGTGGAGCGGGTGATCAGGTCGTAGGGCACGCGCACCGCGTGGTCGCTGCTGAACCAGAAGATCGCGAACAGCACCAGCACGGCCAGGCCGATGGTGAACACGCCGGCAAGGAAGGCGTGGGACTTGTTTTCCATCATGCTTCTCCAGGGGGCGGCGCGGCGGGCTGCCCGGGCCGGGGCAGCGCCTGCAGGGCGCGCTGGGCGCGCTCGCCCAGGAAATACTCGCGGATGAAGGGGTGCTCCACCTTCACCACTTGCGGGATCGGCGCGGCCGCGATCACCTTGTGGTCGGCCAGCACCGCGACGCGGTCGGACAGCGCCACCAGCGTGTCGAGGTCGTGCGTGATCATCACCACGGTCAGGCCCAGTTCGCGGCGCAGCTCGCGGATCAGCGCGACGTAGTCGTCGGACGCCATAGGGTCCAGGCCGGCAGTGGGTTCGTCCAGGAACAGCAGCTCGGGTTCCAGCGACAGCGCGCGCGCCAGCGCCACGCGCTTGATCATGCCGCCGGACAGGTCCGACGGCATCTTGTCGGCATCGCGCGCCGACAGCCCCACCAGCTGCAGCTTGAGCAGCGCCGCCTGGCAGATCAGGTTGTCGGGCAGCGCGCGCAGCTCGCGCAGCGGCAGCGCGATATTGTCGATCACCGACAGCGCCGAGAACAGCGCGCCGCGCTGGAACTGCAGGCCCCAGCGGCTGCGCAGCGCCTGCAGCTGGGCCGGGCGCAGCCGCGCCGGATCCTCGCCGAACACCTTGATGGTGCCCGCGGTGGGGCGCTCCAGCCCGACGATCTGGCGCAGCAGCACGGTCTTGCCGCTGCCCGAGCCACCGACGATCGACAGCACCTCGCCGCGGTAGACGTCGAGGTCCACATGGTCGTGCACCACCGCCTTGCCGAAGCGCTTGACCAGGCCGCGCACCTCGATCACCGGGGTGCGCTCCGGCGCGGGCTGCGGCGGGCCTGGCTGGGTCGCGTTCGCTGGTGCCGCGTTCACAGGCCCACGTCCTTGAACAGGATGGCGAAGACCGCGTCGGCCAGGATCACGATGGTGATCGCGGTCACCACCGAGGCGGTGGTGCCTTCGCCCAGGCTCTGGGTGTTGGGCTTGATGCGCAGCCCGAAATGGCACGCGGTCAGCGCGATCAGGATGCCGAACACCACGCCCTTGCCCAGCCCCAGCCACAGGTTGGCCACCGGCACCGCATCGGGCAGCTCGCGCAGGAAGAAGGTGGCGCTGATGCCCAGCTGCATGCGCGCGGCCAGCATGCCGCCGGCCAGCGCCATCACGTCGGTCCACGCCACCAGCAGCGGCATGGCGATGGCCAGCGCGATCACGCGCGGCATGATCAGCCGGAAGCCGTGCGAGATGCCCATCACGCGCATCGCGTCCAGCTCTTCGGTCACGCGCATCACGCCGATCTGCGCGGTGATGGCAGAGCCCGAGCGCCCCGCGATCAGGATCGCGGCGAGCACCGGCCCCAGTTCGCGGATCACCGCCATGCCCAGGATATTGACGATGAAGGTGCTGGCGCCGAAGGTGCGCAACTGGTTGGCCGACAGGTACGACAGCACGATGCCGATCAGGAAGCCGACCAGCGCCGTGATCCCCAGCGCCTTGTAGCCCACGTTGTAGATATTGGCCGAGATCTCGCGCCACGGGCCGCGCTGCGGCATGCGCGCGAAGCGCAGCAGGTCGAACGCCAGCTGGCCCAGCATGGTGATGCCGTTGCCCAGCTGCACGCCGAACGACAGCACGTTGGCGCCGAACAGCGTGACCGGGTTGAAGCGGTCCACCATGTGCTTTTTCCAGCCCTCGTCGTGCACCGCGGCAATGCGCTCGAACACGCGGCGCTGGCCCTCGCTGGCCTCAAGGCGTTGCGGCAGCGCGCCGTTCCAGGCCTGCCACAGCAGCTGCCCGCCGATATGGTCGAGGCGCTCGACGCCGGCCAGCGACCATTGCGCGTTATCCGGGGCCTGCGCCAGCTCGTGCAGCTGCGCGCGCAGCTGCCGCGCCTGGCGGCAGCCGGCCAGCGCGAGCGCGGTCCAGTCGCCACGCAGCTGTACGCTGACGGTTCCGTGCCCGCGCGTGATCTGGAAGTCTGGCGTCGTCTGGCGTTCCAAGGGCAAGCGATGTGATGGCCGAGTCTCGATTCTAAGCCACGCGCCCGGCTGGCGCGACCGCGCCGTGCCCCGGGGGCATGCCCGGCAGCGCGGCGCGGCTACAATGCGGCATCTGCCGCAGGCCCGGGTTTCGATCCGGATCCTGCTGTGCCGACCGCGACCCCGCCCATCCCCATCCAATGCCGCGCATGTCCGCCGTTCCTCCGAATCCGCCCGATCCTTCCACTGCCACGTCGTGGCGCATCGATGAAGGCGCGCTGCGCGCCATGCTGTCGCCCGCGCTGCGCGACTGGACCGTGGAACTGGTCGAGGAAACCGGCTCGACCAATGCCGACCTGACCGCGCAGTGCCGCCAGGCGCCGTGGTCCGATGCCGGCACGCTGCGCCTGGCCTATCGCCAGACCGCCGGGCGCGGGCGCCAGGGCCGGCCGTGGCAGGGGCAGGCCGGCATGACTTTCTCGGTGGCGCTGCCGCTGGCGCTGGCGCCTGCGCAGCTGAGCGGGCTGAGCCTGGCGGTGGGCCTGGCGCTGGCCGAGGCCCTGGGCGACGTGGCCCCGGCGCTGGGCGCGCGAGTGGGCCTGAAATGGCCCAATGACCTGCAGATCGACGGCCGCAAGCTGGCCGGCATCCTGATCGAATCGGTGCCGGCGGGGCCGCAGCGGGTCTGGGCGGTGATCGGCATCGGCCTGAACCTGGTGCGCGATGCGCAGATGGAGGCCGCGCTGGGGCGCGAACTGGCGGGCGTGGCCGAGGCCATGCCGGGCTTCGACGCCGGGCGCGATGCGCCGCGCCTGCTGGCGGCGGTGCTGGAGCGGCTGGCGGCGATGCGCACGGACTTCCTCGCACATGGCTTCGGGCCGATGGCACGGCGCTGGTCCGCCGCCGATGCCTACCGCGACCAGCCGGTGCGGCTGCTGCACGACGGCCAGGTGATCGCCGAAGGCATGGCGCGCGGCGTCGACGAGGCCGGCCACCTGCTGCTGGAAACCCCCGCCGGGCTGGAGCGCATCGCCAGCGGCGAGCTGTCGCTGCGGCCCGCCCCAGGCCAGGAAGGTGGCGCATGAACGCGCCGCGCCTGCTGGTCGATATCGGCAATACCCGGCTCAAATGGGCGTGGTGCGACGCCGGTGCGACGCTGCCTGCGACCGCAGGCATCGCTGCGCTGCCGACGCCGTGGCAGCACGCCGGCGCGGTCGCGCATGCCGACGACGGCGCGCTGCGAACCCTGGCCACCGAACTGCGCGCGCTGCGTGCCAGCGGGCCGATGCCGTCGGTGTGGATCAGCAACGTGGCCGGGCCGGTGATCGCCGCCGCCGTCGATGCCGCGCTGGCCGACGCCTTCGGCGGCTGCGCGCCGGTGCAATGGGTGCGCAGCGCCGCCGCGCATGGCGACCTTGCCAACGGCTATCGCGAACCGACCCAATTGGGCGTCGACCGCTGGGTCGGCGCCATCGGCGCGCACCGCTGGCTGCCGCGCGAAACATTGCTGGTGGTCACCGCCGGTACCGCCACCACGCTCGATATCGTCACCGTCACAGAGGCTGGCCACGCGCGCTTCGAAGGCGGGCTGATCCTGCCCGGGCTGGCGCTGATGCTGGGCACGCTGGCGCGCAATACCGCGCAGCTGCCGGCGCTGGATGTGGGCGAGGCCGGCAGCGTGGCGGGCGCGCAGCGGCGCTGGGCCGACAACACCCACGACGCCATTGCCGCCGGCTGCCTGGCGGCGCAGGCCGGCGCCATCGAGCGCACCTGGCGCGCGCTGGGCGAGCGCGGCGACGCGTCGCGTCCGCCGCGCTGCCTGCTGTCCGGCGGGGCGCGTGGCGCACTGGCCGGGGCGCTCGCGGTGCCGTTCGAGATGCACGATAATTTGGTGCTGCTCGGCCTGCATGCGATGGCCATGGCCGATGCGTGACGACGCTAAGTCCCCACCTCCATCCGATTCCCCATGATCACCCGCTCCCTGCGCATCGCATTGCTGTTGCTGCTGTTCGCCAACGCCGTGCTGCTGGCCGCGGTGCTGGGCGCGTTCGGTGCGCAGCCGCTGTCGGGCTGGTTCGAATCGCCGCGCGAGCCGCACCGGCTGGAGCAGCAGGTGCGGGGCGAGCGCATGCGCCTGCAACCGCCGCCGGCCACGCCGGCCTCGGCGCCGGGCGCGTAGCGCAGGCGCGGGCGGCTCAGCCGGCCTGGCGTACCTTGGTCAGCAGCTTGGTGGTCGAGCGGTCGTGCAGGAAGGGGATGGCATAGGCCTGGCCGCCCCAGCTGCGCACCAGCCGGGTTTCTTCGAGCGTATCGATATCGTAGTCGCCGCCCTTGACGTAGATGTCGGGGCGCACCAGGCGGATCAGCTCCACCGGGGTCTGTTCGCGGAACATCGCCACCAGGTCGACCGACGCCAGCGCGGCCAGCAGCGCCATGCGGTCCGACTCATGGTTGAGCGGGCGGTCGTCGCCCTTGCCCAGCATCTTCACCGAGGCATCGCTGTTGACGCCGACCACCAGGCTCGCGCCCAGCGCGCGCGCCTGCGCCAGGTAGGTGGCATGACCGCGATGCAGGATGTCGAAGACGCCGTTGGTAAACACCAGCGGGCGCGGCAGCGCGGCGATGCGCGCGGCCAGCGCGGCGGTGTCGTCGGCGGGAGTCAGCTTGGATTCGAAGGCGGGTACGGACATGGATCGGGACATGGGATAGGTGGAGGCCGGCACCGTGGCGGAGCCGGCGCGCTTGCCCGAATGGTACCCGTTCTTGCGCGCCGCTCTGGCTGGCGCCGTCGCGTGACGGGCACTGGTCCACGGCACCGCGGTGATGTAGTAACCGGCTACTACCTGCGCGGCGGCAGGCGCGCTTATCATCCGCGCACCGTATTTCCGGGAACAGGAAAACGGCGTTGCACCCTACCCGCTGGGCCGGACGATCCGGCGCGCCGCGGGCCGCATTTGTCGGGAATGCGTGAAGGTAAAACAGCAAGAAAAAAAAGTGCCCCGCTTCGGCGGGGCATTTTCTTGTCCGGACCGGGCCGCTCAGGCTTGCGCGGGGCGGGCCGCGCCGGCGCCTTGCAGGCTGGCGTTCAGCTCCTTGCGGTAGCGGTTCAGGTCCTGCACGCTTTCAAAGGTACGTTCGAACAGCAGCGACATGTTGTGCAGGATCCGTTCGATGACCTTCTTCTCCCAGCCTTCGTCGAAGCGGATCTGCTCGTCGAGCCATTTCTCGAGCCAGTCGGGGTCCGGCAGGCGCGACTGCACCGTATCGTTGGGGAACAGCGCCTTGTTGACGTGCAGGTTGGTCGGGTGCAGCGGCTTCTCGGTGCGGCGCGCCGAGGCCATCAGCACGCCGATCTTGGCGAAGGCCGCGCGCGCGCTGTCGCCGAACTGCGCCAGGTACTTCTTCATGTAGCGCAGGTAGGCGCCGCCGTGGCGGGCTTCGTCCTGCGACAGGGTGCGGTAGATATGCTTGATCACCGGCTCGGTGTGCCATTCGGCGGCACGGCGGTACCAGTGGTTCAGGCGGATCTCGCCGCAGAAATGCAGCATCAGCGTTTCCAGCGGCGGCGCCGGGTCGAACTCGAAGCGCACCGCGTGCAGTTCTTCCTCGGTCGGCACCAGGTCCGGGCGGAAGCGGCGCAGGTACTCCATCAGCACCAGCGAATGCTTCTGTTCCTCGAAGAACCAGATGCTCATGAACGCCGAAAAGTCAGAGTCGTGGCGGTTGTCGCGCAGGAACATTTCGGTGGCGGGCAGGGCGGACCATTCCGTGATCGCATTCATGCGAATGGTCTTGGCCTGGTCGTCCGTCAGCATGCTGGCGTCGAAGGACTCCCAGGGGATGTCCTTGTCCATGTGCCAGCGGACGGCTTCCAACGATTTGAACAGTTCGGGGTAGAGCATGGTAAGCCTTTGAAATTACGGGCAGATTCTACCAGATGCGAATTATTCTCTTCTCTCCTTTTTTAGGCCGGAGCGGGGCAAATATGCAACGCCCGGCGGGGTTGGCCGGCGCCTTCTGCATTTTTCCGGGCGATCAGCGCCGCGGCGGCGCGTCAAAGTGCCAGCGCGGGCGCCTCTGCGACCGTCATGTGACGGCGGCAACTCAGGGAGAGACTGCCTGCTCGGCCGCGTGGTCGTCCGTGCCGGACGCGGCCGGCGCTGTGCCCGGCACGATGCCGTAAAGGAAGGCTGCCAGCTCGTCGGCCTGGGCTTCGGCGTCGCGCTCGCCCAGCGCGATCAGCGCCTGCGTGAAGGCCGGCTCGAATAGCAGGTAGCTGGCGAATGCGGCGCCGCGCGCCTCGGTGCCGCCCAGCGGCGCCAGCAGCGCGCGCACGGTGCGCGGCAACTGCTTCTGGTGCTCGGCGGCGATGGCCTCGATTGGCTCGCTGGGCGCCACCGTCATCACCTGCACCGGGCGCCAGCCCTCGCGGTCGCCGGCCACCTCGGGCATGCGCGCCAGCAGGCGGTTGATATGCAGCAGCCGCTCCAGGTCGGTGTTCAGGCCGTCGAGGAAGATGCTGGCCAGCGCCTGGCCGCCCACCTGCGCCAGCGACGGATAGCCGCCGCCCGGCATGGTGTCGAACCAGCCCGAGCGCTGGCGCGAGGCCGCGCCGATCGCCAGGATGCGCGACGCGCCCAGGTGGATCGCCGGCGACAGCGGCGACATCTGGCGCATGGTGCCGTCGCCGAACCACTCGTGGTGCCCATCGAGTTCCAGCGGCATGGCCGGGAACAGGAACGGGATCGATGACGAGGCCAGCAGGTGGTCCACCGTGATCTGCGCCGGCACCGCAATGCGCTGGCTGCGGTGCCACGGATGGATGCGGTGGTGCGACTGGTAGAAGGTCACGTGGCGTCCGGTGCTGTACGACAGCGCCGTGACCGCGAACGCCTGCAGCGCACCGCTGTCCAGGCTGGCCTGCACCCGGGCGGGCTCGAACAGCTCGCCCAGCATGCTGCCCAGCGGGGTGTTGTCGAACAGTGCGCGCGGCGCGCGCCGCTGCGTGGCCCAGCCCAGCGCCAGCGTCGACAGCCAGCGCGCCCCCGACACGCCCACGCGCAGCACATCGGTGCGGTAGACCTCGTCGGCATGGATGCTGTGCCAGAGCGCGCCCAGGCTCTGCGTGGCCGCCTCGAAGTCGCCGGCATGGATGGCCAGCCCCGCGCCGTTGATGGCCCCGGCCGAGGTGCCGGCGAGGATGCCGAACGGCAGCGCGGCCTGCGCCTTGCCATGGCGTGCGGCGACTCGGGCCACGCCGTTGAGCACGCCGGCCTGGTAGGCGGCGCGCGCGCCGCCGCCCATCAGGATCAGGGCGGTGGCGGCGGGGTTCGGCGTGGAAGCGGGCGCCGCGGGGGGCAGTGGCAGCGAATCGCGATGCATGGGTGGATGGGGGCGCCAGGGCGGCGGCAGGCTCAGTTGGTGATGCTGCCGCCGTTGCCGTTGCCGTTCTTGCCATTGCCGCCCTCGGCCTGCCGCGCCGGCGTTGCCTTGGCCGCCTTCTTGGCTGCGGCTTTCTTCGCCGGCGCCTTCTTTGCCGGCGCCTTCTTCGCGGCGGGGCTGGCGGTACCCGTTGAAGGCGACTTGCCGGCTGCCGCGGTCTTCGCTTTGTCGGCGTCGGACTGGGTGGTGCCCGCCGGCGTGGCGGCGCCGGCGGCGCCAAAGCCGCCCATGCCGAACGGCACCATGCTGGCCGCCGCGGCGCTGCTGGCAATCTGGTTGAATTGCTGTTGCAGCATGTCCCACCACAGCGCGGCATTGGGCGCCGGGCCGGCATCGGCGTCGCCGGCGGCGGCCTGCGCCTGCTCGGCGGCCGGCGGCTCGGCCTGCGCGCCGCTGCCGGTGTCTGGGCCGGTATTGGCGCCAGTGTCCGCGCCGGTGCGCTGGGGCGCCTCGGCGCTGGGCGCGTTGGCTGCGCGTGCGACGTTTTCCATCGCCGATTGCATCGCCTCGGGCGACAGCGCGTTGCCGAAGGTCTGCAGCGCCACCAGCGTGGCGCGCTGCACTTCCAGTCCCTGGATGGTGGTGCGCAGCAGGTTGGTATTGAGCTGCAACCAGCTTTCCACCGCCTTCAGGTCGGCAATGCGCTTGTCGAGGTCGTCCAGGTCCATCGGCGGCGTCATCGCCTGCAGGCCGGGCATCAGGCCGGCGGGCATGCCGGCGCCGCCACCCCAGAGCCGGCGCATGAAGTCGAAGCCGTTGGTGAAATCGGGAATCTGTCCGAACATGGTCGCGCGCTCCGTGTGCGGCGCAGCCCGGTGCCCGGACCTCCGGGAGCGCGGCTGCGTCGTCGTTACCTGAACTGAGGCGGCCGCTTGTCGCGCAGGCTCGCCATGCCTTCGTGCACGTCGGGGCCGGCAAAACCCATGAATTCGAGCGCCAGCGAGGTATCGAAAGCGGGGCCGGCCATGCGCAGCCAGTTGTTGAGGGCGTACTTGGTCCAGCGGATCGCGCTCTGCGACCCTGCCGCCAGCCGGTTGGCCACCTCGAACGCGCGCGCCACCAGTTCGTCCTCATCCACCGCCAGCGAGACCAGGCCGATCCGCTCGGCTTCTTCGCCGCTGACCGACTCGCACAGCATCAGATAGTACTTGGCCTTGGCCATTCCGCACAGCAGCGGCCACACGATCGCGGCATGGTCGCCCGCGGCCACGCCCAGCCGGGTATGGCCGTCGACGATGCGCGCGGTCTTCGCCGCGATCGAGATATCGGCCAGCAGGCCCGCCACCAGCCCGGCGCCGACGGCCGGGCCGTGCATCGCCGAGACCACCGGCTTGTCGCAGTTGATGACGTTGTAGACCAGGTCGCGCGCCTCGTGCCAGACGCGGGTGCGGGTGTCGAAGTCGTTGGCCATGTCCTCGACCAGCGCCAGGTCGCCGCCGGCGGAGAAGCCCTTGCCTTCGCCGCGGATCAGCGCCACGCGCACCTCAGGGTCGGCGGAGACGTCGCGCCAGATCTCGGCCAACTCGCGGTGCATGTTGGCGTCGGCCGTGGCCAGCTTCTGGTTGGCCGACTGGGCCGCGCCCATGACGATTTCCAGGATCGGGCCGTGGCGGCGCAGGGTCAGCGCGCGATAGCGCTCGTAGTGCGGGGACAGGGCGGCGGTGTCAGCGGAGGAAGTGGTCATGGGGGCCTTTTCAGTGGACGCCAGTGCGGGCGCCGGAAGCAGGTTAATTTACCAACTGATCGGTCGGTTAATTATATGCAAATCCGGCGCGCGGTTGCGCCCTCGGCCGGTCCTCAGGCCGCGGCCACCAGCTGGTCGATCGCGCCGAACACCGAATGACCCTGCGCGTCGAACATCTCGATCTTGACCGCGTCGCCGAACTTCATGAATTCGGTCACCGGCTTGCCTTCGTCGATGGTCTCGAGCATGCGCTTCTCGGCGATGCAGCAGTACCCCTTCTTGCGGTCGACATTGGAGATCGTGCCCGAGCCGACGATGCTGCCGGCGCGCACGTTGCGGGTCTTGCAGATATGCGCGATCAGCTGGCCGAAGTCGAACACCATGTCGGTGCCGCAGTCGGGCTGGCCCACCTTCTTGCTGTTCCAGTGCACCGTCATCGGCAGGTGCACCTTGCGCTCGCGCCAGGCCTCGCCCAGTTCGTCGGGGGTCACCGCCACCGGCGAGAACGCCGTCGCCGGCTTGCTCTGGAAGAAGCCGAAGCCCTTGCCCAGTTCGGCCGGGATCAGGTTGCGCAGCGAGACGTCGTTGGCCAGCATCACCAGCCGGATGGCCTCGCCGGCCTGCTCCGGGGTGGCGCCCATCTTCACGTCGCTGGTGATCACCGCCACCTCGGCCTCGAAGTCGATGCCGAAGGCCTCGCTGGCGCAGACGATGTCGTCATGCGGGCCCAGGAAATCGTCGGAGCCGCCCTGGTACATCAGCGGGTCGGTCCAGAACTCGGGCGGCATCTCGGCGCCGCGCGCCTTGCGCACCAGCTCGACGTGGTTGACGTAGGCCGAGCCGTCGGCCCACTGGTAGGCGCGCGGCAGCGGCGCCATGCAGTCCTTCGGCGCGAACGGGAACGGATGCCGTGCGCGGCCGCCGTTGAGCGCGTCGTACAGGTCCTGCAGCTGCGGTGCGTAGAACTGCCAGTCGTCGAGCACGGTCTGCAGCTTGCCGGCGATGTCGGTGGCGTAGTGCGCGGTCTTCAGGTCGCGCGACACGACCACCAGCTGGCCGTCGCGCGAACCGTCCTTCAGGGTTGCGAGTTTCATGGGATGCGGTAGGGATCGGGGGCACCTGCCGGGCAGGCGCGATGGGCGCTAGTCTAACGCGGCGCGCGCGCCGCTCAGTCGACCGTGATGCCCTTGGCCTTGATCAGCTTGCCCCAGCGCTCGGCCTCGGCGCGTGCGTAGCTGGCGAATTCCTCGGGCGTGCTCGAGACCGCTTCGACGCCAACGCCTTCCAGCTTCTTCTGCACCTCGGGCGTCTTCAGCGCCTTGACCAGCTCGGCGTTCAGCCGCGCGACCACGGCCTTGGGCGTGCCGGCCGGCGCCACCATGCCTTGCCAGGCGTAGGCCTCGAAGCCGGCCACGCCGCCTTCGGCGACGGTCGGCACACTCGGCAGCACGGTGAGGCGCTTGGGCGTGGCCACGCCCAGCGCGCGCAGCTTGCCGGCCTGAACGTTCTGCTGGCCCGAGGCCAGGTCCAGGAACATCAGGTCGACCTGGCCCGCGAGCAGGTCCTGCACCGCGGGCGCGGCGCCCTTGTAGGGCACGTGCGTCATCTTGACCCGGGTCTGGTCCATGAACAGCTCCATCGCCAGATGGTGCGGGCTGCCGGCGCCCGGCGAGGCAAAGTTGACCTTGCCCGGGTGCTTCTGCGCATAGTCGATCGCTTCCTTGAGCGTGCGCGCCGGGAAGTTCGGGTTGGCTACCAGCACCAGCGGGAAGCGCGCCAGTTGGCCGATATGGACGAAGTCCTTGTCGGCGTTGTACGGCAGCTTCTTGTACAGCGACGGATTGGCGGCCAGCGTGGCGGTATCGGCGGTCAGCACCGTGTAGCCGTCGGGCCTGGCATGCGCCACCGCATCGGCGCCGACGATGGTGGCGGCGCCGGGCCGGTTGTCGATCACCACCTGCTTGCCCAGCGCCGGCGAGATCGCCTGGGCCACGGTGCGCGCGACCACATCGGTGCCGCCGCCGGCGGGGTAGGGCACCACCCAGCGGATCGGCTGCGACGGCCAGCTGTCGGCGTGCGCGGGTGCGCTGGCGGTGCACAGCAGGGCCAGCAGGGGAACGGCGCCGAGGGCGGCAAGGACGGGGCGGAAGTAGCCAGGGGGGCGCATCGGTGGTCTCCATGGTAAAACGGGGCCCGGCTCGGCGGGCGGCACGTGCGCCGCGCCGGACAGGTCTGTGGCGAAGAAAGTCTACCGAGCGCTTAAAAATTGGTAAATCGATTTCGCTATAGTAAATTTACCTAGGATTTTTCCCTCCCCCAGCCAGCAAGCACACGCCCTGCCACCCGCATGTCAGAGATCGAAGAAGAAGACGCCAAGCTGCGTTCCGGCATCCAGTCCATCGAGGTGGGCTTCAGGCTGCTGCAGGCGCTTGCGGCATCGCCGCGCGCGATGATGCTGCGCGACCTGGCCGCCGCCGCCGACATGAACCCGGCCAAGGCCCATCGCTATCTGGTCAGCTTCATGCGGCTGGGCGCGGTGGCGCAGGACCCCGTCAGCGGGCGCTATGACCTGGGGCCGTTCGCGCTGCAGCTGGGGCTGGCCGGGCTGAACCGTCTCGACCCGGTCAAGAAGGCGCGGCCGATCCTGTCGCAGCTGCGCGACGAGCTGGACCTGACCGCCGGCATCGCGGTGTGGGGCAACCACGGTCCCACGGTGGTGCACTGGGAGGAATCCAGCCACCCGGTCACGGTCAGCCTGCGCCTGGGCGACGTGATGCCGATGCTCAACTCCGCCACCGGCCGGCTCTACGGCGCCTACCTGCCGCGCAAGCAGACCCTGCCGCTGATCGAGCGCGAACTGGGCGCGCGCGGCCATGACGGCGTGCCCGACATGCCGCGCACGCTGGCCGACTACGACGCGATCTGCGCCGAGGTGCGCGCGCACGGCGCCGCGCGCACGCTCGGCGGCGTGCTGCCGGGCATCAATGCGTTCTCGATGCCGGTGTTCGACGCCAACGGCCATCTCGCCATGGGGCTGATCGTGCTGGGCGCGCAGAGCATATTCGATGCAGAATGGGGCGGTACGATGGATCGCCGTGTACGCGCCATCGCCCAACAGCTCTCATCGGAACTCGGCTACCTTGGTGCCGCCACGCCGGCCGGACAAACCGGCTCCGCCTGAACCTGACGCCCGGCGCGGCGCGGATTCCCGCGTCTGGCGCCGGCGCCGCTGGATTTTTGTGATTGCGCTGGTGCTGCTGGTCCACCTGCTGGCGGTGGTGGGCCTGGTGCGCATGCCCGGGCCGCTGATCCCGGTCGATGTCAGCGATACCCCCACGCTGGAAGCCGTGCTGCTGCCGCCGCCGGCGCCGCCGGCCCCCCCCAAGCCAAGGCCGATCGCGCGCGCGCCGCGCCCGCAGCCCAAGCCCGCGGCACCGCAGCCTGAGCCGGAAGTTCCCGCACCCGCCCCCGAGCCGGCGCCACCGCTTGCCACCAGCCCGCAGGGCGCTACCGAGATGGCCACCGGCAGCGGCGGCGAAGGCAGCGCGGCCGCGCCCGCAGCCCTCGCCGCGCCGGCCCCGTCCGGCGGCCCGCAGGGCGGCGTCAACGGCGTGCGCTACAGCGCGCCCCCGTCGGCGACCATGCATTACGCCAGCTTCGTCAACGGCGTGCAGAACCCGGACGGCCTGATCCGCTGGGAGCAGGACGGCGGCCGCTACCGCCTGGCGGTCGAGACCCGGGTGCTGTGGTTCCGCTTTGCCTTCCAGAGCAGCGGCGCGCTGGCCGAGCAGGGGCTGTTGCCGGAACGCTACGAAGAGCGCCGCCGCAACAAGGTCGAGGCCTCGCGCATCGACACCGCGGCCGGCACCGTGGCCTTTGCCTCGGGCGCGCAGGCGCCGTTTCCGCCCGGCGCCCAGGACCGCTTCAGCGTCTTCCTGCAACTGGTGGGGCTGGTGCGCGGCAATCCCCAGCGCTACGCCACGCCCGGTGTGACCGAAGCGTTCCAGGTGGCCGACACCCGGGATGTGGAACCGATGCAAGTGCAGTATGTTGGAGAGGTCGAGGTCGACACCGGCCAGGGCGTGGTGCGCGCCAAGCACTTTGTGCGGCTGCCGCGCCGCGCCAACGACCGGCGCCGCGTCGAGGTCTGGCTGGCGCAGTCGCTGGGCTGGATGCCGGTGCGGTTGCGCCAGACCGAGCCCGACGGCACCCAGATCGACCTGGTGTACCGCGGCAAGGAAGGACCGTAGCGCCGCCGGTTCGCGCAGATCCACGCAGGCTTGACCGAAAGGAGACCCAGCCATGACCGTTGCCACGCCGCCCACCGAAACCCGCCGCATCCATGCCGACGGCGCCGACCTGCACGTGCGCCTCGACGGCGCCGACGGGCCCTGGGTGATCCTGACCCATGCCCTGGCGGCCGACCATACCCTGTGGGACCTCACCGCCAGGCACCTGGCCGGCCGCTACCGCGTGGTGCGCCCGGACCTGCGCGGCCATGGCGCCAGCGATGCCCCGCTCGGCCCCTACACCATGACGCGCCTGGCCGACGACGTGGTCGCGGTGATGGACGCGCTGCAGATTCCGCAGGCGCACTTCTGCGGCATCTCGGTCGGCGGGATGATCGGGCAGAGCATGGGGCTGCGCCATCCGGAGCGGCTGCTGTCGCTGATCCTGGTGGCAACCAACAGCCAGACGCCCATGGAAGCCCACCCGATGTGGCACAACCGCATCGGCCAGGCCGAGGCCCACGGCATGGCGAGCCTGGCCGACGCCACCCTCAGCCGCTGGCTGACGCCGGCGTTCCATGCGTCCCATCCGGATGAAGTGTTGCGTATTCGCAACGCGCTGGTGGCGACCCCGATACGTGGATACGTGGGTGTGGCCGAGGCCATCATGGCTTTCGACCTGGCGGGCGCGCTTTCCCGCATTCATTGTCCTACGCTGGTAGTAGCGGGCGAGCAGGACCAGGGCGCCACCGTGGCGATGGCACAAAGCATTGCCGCGGCGATCCCCGGGTCACGGCTCGAAGTGGTGCCGCAAGCGGCGCACCTGGTGCACGTGGAGCAGCCGGAACGCTTCCACGCCGCGCTGGACGCCTTCCTGGGGAGCGCCGCATGCGGGGGCCAGTGCGACGTTCCGTGACAAGCAACACACTGATGTTCCAGGCTCAAGAAACTTGTTGCATTGGCCGATGCCCAATTCATGTAAGGCAGAAAATCGTGGCAACGTGGTGACAGGCACTCAATAACTTGATTTCCCGCCGGTCACCCCAAGTTTGGAGGTAAAGCCGCGGCGCCCCCCTCATGGCAACAACTGAGGCAAGAACCACAAGGGCGAGCCGCCCATCCATGACGCCCAGGAGGTGTGCCATGCAAATGATCTACAACAGCGACAACTACTGCATCGTCGAGTTCGGTGCGGATGTCGAGCAAGCGCCGCTCGAATTCGGCGGCTACGAAATCGTCGACAAGAACCTGAAGCGCGAGATTTTCCTTGGCGGCCAGCTCGCCGAAAGCTTCCGCGCCGACGTCAAGCGGCTGATCGAAAGCGAGCCGTCGGTGGAGGAGGTCGATGACTTCCTCGGCAAGTTCGACAACGTGATGACGCACCCGCTGGTGATGCACTGAGCGGCCACGCCGGGCCGGCGCCCCGAGCCGCCGCCCGCCCGGTTTCGCGACGAGGACCAAGCCCGCTTCGGCGGGCTTTTGCTTTCTTGCGGCCGCGATGGCTCAGTACTGCTCCCAGGGCAGCCCGTCGTGGCGCCAGCCGTTGAGCGTATTGCGGTGGCGCTCCGCGTCGAGGTCGCCCTCGAAGCCGTGCAGCACAAAGCGGACGTTGGAAAAACCCGCGCCCTCGAGCGCGCGGGCCGCGGCGGACGAGCGATTGCCGCTGCGGCAGATCAGCAGCACCGGCCGCGCCGAGGCCTGCCCGGCGAGCTTCTTCACCATTTGCACGAAATGCGGGTTGACCTCCCAGTCCGGGCCGTCGTTCCAGGGCACGTTGTGCGCGCCCTTGGGATGGCCGACGAACAGGTATTCCATCTCGCTGCGGCAGTCGATGAAGAGCGTCTCGGGCGATTGCGCCAGCAAGGCGTGGGCGTCGGTCGGGGACAGGTGTTGCATGGTCGGGAGAGGCAGTGAAGCGGCGCGGCGCAGGCCGCCGGACGGTGATGTTTACGCCTCTCAGTGTAGGCGCCGGAGCGTCCGGCAGGCAACCGACGGCACCCGCAAGGCCTTGATACACCTGATAAAATCGCACCTCCTTGGCCGCCATCGGCCACCGCGGCCTACCGTCGAAGCTCCGCCGGCCCCGCCTTTCCAGAGTTCCCCGCCATGAGTGCCCCTGAATCCCGCGCGGCCGCACCGCGCCCCTACACCCGGGCTGCCGAGCTGCCCCGGCTGCTGCAAGAACGCATCCTGATCCTGGATGGCGCCATGGGCACCATGATCCAGCGCTACAAGCTGAGCGAGGCCGACTACCGCGGCGAGCGCTTCGCCGAACACAAGGTCGACGTCAAGGGCAACAACGAACTGCTGCTGCTGACGCGCCCGCAGGTCATCAGCGAGATCCACGAGCAGTACCTGGCCGCCGGCGCCGACCTGATCGAGACCAATACCTTCGGCGCCACGCGGGTGGCGCAGGAAGACTACAAGATGGCCGAGCTGGCCTACGAGATGAATGTCGAGGCCGCGCGCCTGGCGCGCGCTGCCTGCGACAAGTACAGCACGCCCGACAAGCCGCGCTTCGTCGCCGGCGCCTTCGGCCCCACGCCCAAGACCGCCAGCATCTCGCCGGACGTGAACGACCCCGGCGCGCGCAACGTCACCTTCGAGGAATTGCGCGAGTCGTACTACGAACAAGGCAAGGCACTGCTCGAAGGGGGCGCCGACGTGTTCCTGGTCGAGACCATCTTCGACACGCTCAACGCCAAGGCCGCGCTGTTCGCCATCGACCAGCTGTTCGAGGACACCGGCGAGCGCGTGCCGGTGATGATCTCCGGCACCGTGACCGATGCCTCGGGCCGGATCCTGTCTGGGCAGACCGTCGAGGCGTTCTGGAACAGCCTGCGCCATGCGCGGCCGGTGACCTTCGGCCTGAACTGCGCGCTGGGCGCGACGCTGATGCGCCCCTACATCGCCGAGCTGGCCAAGATCTGCGACGCCGCGGTGTCGTGCTACCCCAACGCGGGTTTGCCGAACCCGATGAGCGACACGGGCTTCGATGAAACCCCCGAGGTCACGTCGTCGCTGGTGGAAGAGTTCGCTGCCTCCGGGCTGGTGAACCTGGTGGGCGGCTGCTGCGGCACCACGCCCGAGCATATCGCCGCCATCGCCCAGCGCGTGGCCGACAAGAAACCCCGCAGCTGGCCCGGCCAGTATCGCGACGCCGCCTGAGCCCGAGAGCCCGACAACATGAGCGAGAACAAACTGCCCCCGCGCCCGATGCGCCTGTCCGGCCTGGAGCCCTTCACCATCGACGACGACACGCTGTTCGTCAACGTCGGCGAGCGCACCAACGTGACCGGCTCCAAGGCCTTCGCGCGCATGATCCTGAACGGCCAGTTCGACGAGGCGCTGGCGGTGGCGCGCCAGCAGGTCGAGAACGGTGCGCAGATCATCGACATCAACATGGACGAGGCCATGCTGGACTCGAAGGCCGCGATGGTTCGCTTCCTGAACCTGATCGCGTCCGAGCCCGACATCGCGCGCGTGCCGATCATGCTGGATTCGTCCAAGTGGGAGGTGATCGAGGCCGGCCTGCAATGCGTGCAGGGCAAGCCGGTGGTCAACTCGATCTCGCTGAAGGAGGGCGAGGAACAGTTCCGCCACCACGCCGAGCTGATTCGCCGCTACGGTGCGGCCAGCGTGGTGATGGCCTTCGACGAGAAGGGCCAGGCCGACACGTTCGAGCGCAAGACTGAGATCTGCAAGCGCAGCTACGACATCCTGGTCAATGAAGTCGGCTTCCCGCCGGAAGACATCATCTTCGACCCGAACATCTTCGCGGTCGCGACCGGCATCGAGGAGCACAACAACTACGCGGTGGACTTCATCGAAGCCACGCGCTGGATCAAGCAGAACCTGCCGTACGCCAAGGTCAGCGGCGGCGTCTCCAACGTGTCGTTCTCGTTCCGCGGCAACGACGTGGTGCGCGAGGCGATCCACACCGTGTTCCTGTACCACGCGATCGGTGCGGGCATGGACATGGGCATCGTCAACGCCGGCCAGCTCGGCGTGTATGACCAGCTCGATCCCGAGTTGCGCGAGCGCGTGGAAGACGTGGTGCTGAACCGCCGCGAGGATTCCACCGATCGCCTGCTGGAAATCGCCGACCGCTACAAGGGCGGCGGCGCCAAGAAGGAAGAAAACCTGGCCTGGCGCGGCACGCCCGAGCAGCCGGTGCCGGTGGGCGAACGCCTGGCGCACGCGCTGGTGCATGGCATTACCACCTTTATCGTCGAAGACACCGAGGAAGTCCGCCAGCAGGTAGCCGCGCGCGGCGGCCGGCCGATCGAGGTGATCGAAGGCCCGCTGATGGACGGCATGAACATCGTCGGCGACCTGTTCGGCGCGGGCAAGATGTTCCTGCCGCAGGTGGTCAAGAGCGCGCGCGTGATGAAGCAGGCGGTGGCGCACCTGCTGCCCTTCATCGAGGAAGAAAAGCGCCTGCTGGCCGAGGCCGGCGGCGACGTCAGGGCGCGCGGCAAGATCGTGATCGCCACCGTCAAGGGCGACGTGCACGACATTGGCAAGAACATCGTCTCGGTGGTGCTCCAGTGCAATAACTTCGAAGTGGTCAACATGGGCGTGATGGTCCCGTGCAACGAGATCCTGGCCAAGGCCAAGGTCGAGGGCGCGGACATCGTCGGCCTGTCCGGGCTGATCACGCCGTCGCTGGAAGAAATGGCCTACGTCGCGTCCGAGATGCAGCGCGACGACTACTTCCGCGTGAAGAAGATCCCGCTGCTGATCGGCGGCGCCACCACCTCGCGCGTGCATACCGCGGTCAAGATCGCACCCAACTACGAAGGCCCGGTGGTGTACGTGCCGGACGCCTCGCGCTCGGTCAGCGTGGCGTCGAGCCTGCTGTCCGACGAAGGCGCGGCCCGGTACCTGGACGAGCTGAAGAGCGACTACGAGCGTATCCGCACCCAGCACGCCAACAAGAAGGCCACGCCGATGGTGACGCTGGCGCAGGCGCGCGCCAACAAGACGCCGATCGACTGGAGCGGCTACGTGCCGCCGAAGCCAAAGTTCATCGGCCGCCGCGTGTTCCGCAACTACGATCTGGCCGAGCTGGCCAACTACATCGACTGGGGCCCGTTCTTCCAGACCTGGGACCTCGCCGGCAAATTCCCCGACATCCTCAACGACGAGATCGTGGGGGAATCGGCGCGCAAGGTGTTCTCGGACGGCAAGGCCATGCTGTCGCGGCTGATCCAGGGCCGCTGGTTGAGCGCCAACGGCGTGATCGCGCTGCTGCCGGCCAACACCGTCAACGACGACGATATCGAGATCTACACCGATGAGACCCGCAGCAAGGTCGCGCTGACCTGGCACAACCTGCGCCAGCAGAGCGAGCGCCCGGTGGTCGACGGCGTGCGCCGGCCCAACCGCTGCCTGGCCGACTTCGTTGCACCGAAGGACAGCGGCATCGCCGACTATGTCGGCGTGTTCGCGGTGACCGCGGGCCTGGGCGTCGACAAGAAGGAAGCCCAGTTCGAGGCCGACCACGACGACTACAGCGCGATCATGCTCAAGGCGCTGGCGGACCGCCTGGCCGAGGGCTTCGCCGAATGCCTGCACGAGCGCGTGCGCAAGGACCTGTGGGGCTATGACGCCGCCGAGGCGCTGAGCAACGACGAGCTGATCGCCGAGAAGTACCGCGGCATCCGTCCCGCGCCGGGCTATCCGGCGTGCCCGGAGCATACCGTCAAGGGTCCGATGTTCGAATTCCTCGACGCGGCCGAGATCGGCATGGGCATTACCGAGTCGCTGGCGATGACGCCGGCGGCCTCGGTCAGCGGCTTCTACCTGGCGCATCCCGAGTCGACCTACTTCACCATCGGCAAGATCGGCCAGGACCAGCTCGACGACATGGTCGCGCGCCGCCATGAGGACCGCGCCGCGCTGGCGCGCGCGCTCGCGCCCAACCTGTAACCGGGTGCGACGCCCGGGCGGCAGCGGCGGCGGCGATGGGCCGCCGCCAGCCCTTTGATGCAGCAGGAAAAGCGCAGCGAATGGCCCGCACGGCGCCGCCAGGGTGGCGTGCGGGCCGCCTCACAACTCCTTACAGTGCCTTTCAACTGCTCACAGACCGCCGCAATCCGGCTCCCTAGACTGAGGGCTCGATACACGCAATCACCAGCGTGATCACCGCGGCGAATGTTTCGCCGTGGGGCATCCTGAAAGGAGTCTGTCCATGAAGAAACTGCTGCTCTCCCTGTCCGCACTGTCGATCGCCGCGGCTTCCTCGCTGGCCATGGCCCAGGGCACCGGCGCTGCCGTCGGCGCCAAGGCCGATGTCGGTGCCTCGGTGACCACGCCCGCCCCCGCCGCGGCGGCACAGGGTGGCCTGAACGCCGTTGGCGGCGCCGCCACGGGTGCCGCGGGCGCTGCCGAAAAGGGCCTGTCGACCGCCGGCGCGGCGACCGACAAGGGCCTGTCGGCAGCGGGCACGGCTGCTGACAAGGGCCTGTCGACCGCGGGCGCCGCCGTCGACAAGAGCGCCGGCACCGCCGCCGACGCCACCGGCTCGGCCAAGGCAGAGGCCGGCAGCAAGGCCAAGCATGGCAAGCACGCCGCCAAGTCGACCAAGAAGTCGAAGGCCGACGCGAACGTGGGCGTCAGCGCTGGCGCGGAAGCCGGCGCGAAAGCGCAGTAAGCACCCAGGTAGTCGCTTGCAGTACTAGCCCCAGCCTCTACCGGTGCAGGCCGCGCCGGGCCTCCTCCAGGGAAGTTCACGGGCCTGACGCGCCGCAGCAAAGCGGGACGGATCTTATCCGTCCCGCTTTGCTTTTGTTGCGGCCGCAGCGCGCCCGCGGCCGGCCGTGCCACCGCGCCGCATTGTCAGCCTGACACCGACAGCCTGAGCGCGCGCGCGGCACTACAATGACAACATCGCAAGCGGTTCCGCCTGCACCCGACGTGCACCGGGCCAAAGTGCCGGTCCGTTAAACCCGTGGAGCCCCACATGATCCGCGTCCTGATCGCCGACGACCACGAGATTGTGCGTGCCGGGCTGCGTCAGTTCATTTCCGAAGAACCCGATATCCAGGTGACCGGCGAGGCCGGCAGTGGCGACGAAGTCATGGCGCAGCTGCGCGATGCCGAGTTCGACGTGCTGGTGCTGGACATCTCGATGCCGGACCGCAACGGCATCGACGTGCTCAAGCTGATCCGCCAGCGCAAGCCCGACCTGCCTGTGCTGATCCTGTCGACATACCCGGAAGACCAGTACGCGATCAACCTGATCCGTGCGGGCGCCTCCGGCTATCTGACCAAGGAAAGCGCACCCGACGACCTGGTCAAGGCAATCCGCACGGTGGCGCAGGGGCGCCGCTACGTCAGCGCCACCGTGGCCGACCTGCTGATCGGCGGGCTCGACAAGCCGACCGAGCAGCCGGTGCACCAGATGCTGTCCGAGCGCGAATTCCAGATCTTTTGCAAGCTTTCACGCGGGCAGTCGGTATCGGTGATCGCCGACGAGCTGTTCCTCAGCGTCAAGACCGTCAGCACCTACCGCTCGCGCATCCTGGAGAAAATGGGCATGAAGACCAACGCCGACCTGACCTACTACGCGATCAAGAACGGCCTGGTGGAATAGCAGTTCAATCGCGGCCCCGTGCGGGCCGCCCCGGAAGGGACCCGCAATACAAAATATGTCGGAGCAGGATTCGAACACTTCCTACCGGGCGCTGAACGTGCTGCTGATTGAAGATTCGGCGGTCCTGCGTGGCATGCTGCTCGAATACCTGAAGGATTTCCCGTTTATCGAGAACGTCGACTGGGCCGATACCGAAGCCCTGGCGCTGCGCCTGCTCGGCGCCGGCAAGTACGACGTCGCCATTGTCGACCTGCAACTGCGCCAGGGCAACGGCATCAACGTGCTGCGCGCCATGCAGCGCGCCGGCACCGAAACCGTGCGCATCGTCTACACCAACCATGCCCAGCTCGAAATGTACCGGCGCCAGTGCGCCGAGGCGGGCGCCGACTACTTCTTCGACAAGTCCCTGGAGCTGGAGCAGGTGTTCCGCGTGATCGAGGAACACGCCGCGCCGCAGGGCTGACCCGTCAGGCGCGTGCCGGCTCGGGACTCTCGGGTTCTTCTGCGGGCGCCAGCACGGAGGTTGTCAACGGCACTTCGATGCGGATGCGCACCCCGGCATCCGGCGACGAATCGATCTCCATGCTGCCGCCCAGCGCCGTGACGCGTTGCTCCATCCCCAGCAAGCCGTGGTGCCCGGCCTGGCTGCCGGCGTCGAAGTCCGGCGGCAGGCCCTTGCCGTCGTCGCGCACGGTCAGCGTCAGCAGTTCGCCCTGGCACGCCAGCGACACCTCGACGTGCCGGGCCTCGGAGTACTTGCTGGCATTGGTCAGCGATTCCTGCACGATGCGGTACAGCGCGATCGCGGCTTCGTCGCGCAGCGCCGGCAGGTCTTCGGGCACGCTGACCTCGGTCTCCCAGTTGTTGCGCGCGCCCACTTCCTCGACCAGTTGAGTGACTGCCGCGCGCAGGCCCAGGTTGAGCAACACAGTGGGGCGCAGGTCCTCGATCAGGCGGCGCTTGATCTGGATGCCCTGGTCCACGTGCAGCATCACGCGCGTCAGGCGCTCGGCCGCCACCGGCTGGTCCGCCTGTACCTTGCGGCGCACCCAGTGCAGGTCCAGCTTGATCGCCGTCAGGATCGCGCCCAGCTCGTCATGCAGTTCGCGCGCGAGCCGGGTCTTCTCGTCTTCGGTCACGCGCTGCAGGTGGCCCGCCAGCGCCGACAGCTGGCGCGTACGCGCGCGCACCTTGCGGTCCAGCCGCACGCTTTCCTCTTCCAGCTGGGTGCGCACCGCCTCGGCCATGGCCAGCCGCTTGGCGTGGCCGATGCCGACGGCCATCAGCAGGATGATGTTGATCGCGGTGAGCAGGCCGATGCCGTAGCGCGACAGCTGCACGTCGTTCTCGGCGCCCTCGAGCCGGTGCGAGACCGCGCCGGCCTCGCGCGCCTGCAGCTGGTCGAGCCCGCGGCGCGCGTTATCCATGGTCTGCTTGCCGTAGTCGGTGCGGATCAGGTCCAGCGCCACTTCCAGGTCGCGCTTGCCGTACACCAGCGTCAGCGCCATCTCGTTGAGCTTGCTGTTGACCAGCTTGGAGGTGTCGCCGAACTGCTTCAGGCCTTCCGGGTCGTTGGCGTAGCCCGCGCGGATCTGCGCCATCAGCTCGGCGATGCGCGGCAGTGCCTTGTAGTACGGCTCCAGGTAGCTTTCCTTGCCGGTCAGCAGGAAGCCGCGCTGGCCGGCCTCGGCATTGACCAGCTCGCCGTTGAGCGCGGCCAGCTCGGTCTGCAGGCGCTGCGAGCGGATCACGTCGGTATAGCTTTCACGCAGGCGGATATTGCCGGTTTCCGACGCCACCAGCACCGCCAGGGTCAGCAGGATGCCGCCCGCGAGCAACAGCGTGTGAGGGAGAAATGACTGCTTGAACATGGGGCAATTCCTATCGAGAAGGCGCGCTCGCCCGCCGCGGCGCCAAGGGAGGGCCCATGGAATCACATCGACCGCCATGGGTCAACCCGGCGCCGGTTTTAGAGTCGCACTTTGCGCCAGCGCCGCAGCCTCATTGCGTGCACGGCAAGCGCTGCGCGAAGCCCGCGTGGCGCGCGGCAGGCGTTGTAGGACTTGGCTGACAGTGGAATCGGCTGCCTGTCGGTATTGGCACGAAGCGTGGCTTTCTACGATGAGGCTATGAGCTTGCACCCGTTGGCGCAAGCCTCACATGGGCCCAGCCAGTGCGCCTGGCCTGGTCCGAAATCTTCGGGAGCCTAGCCATGCTGCAATATGCACTCGTATTTTTCGTCATCGCCCTGATCGCCGCGATTTTCGGCTTCGGCGGGATTGCCGCCGGCGCCGTGGAAATCGCCAAGATCCTGTTCTTCATCTTCCTGGTCGTGGCGCTGGTCGCCGCGGTGATGGGACTCGTTCGCAGGGGACGATAACGCCGGCGCAAGCCGGCATCACGCCCTCGTCGACCCGAACCTGAGGAGACCGTATGCTGACGCAGAACCCTAAAGTCCGGAAGGAACTGAACCACCTGTCCGACAGTGCCGACAGTGCGATCCGCCATATCAAGCATGCCGCGCGCGATACGCGCGAGGCGGCGGCGCCGGTGTCCAGCGAAGTCAAGTCGTTGATCTCGCAGCTCGAGCACACCATCCAGGTGCTGGCGCGCGAGGGCTCCGCCGAGAGCCTGCAGGCGGGCCACCGCCTGCGCGAGCGCGCCAGCGACATGGCGCATCGCCTGCGCGCGCAGACTGCTGACGGCATGATGCGCGCCCGCGAACGCATGGATGGCGCGGTGGTGCAGGCCCAGCACCGCGTGGCCGAATCCCCGCTGAAGGCGGTGGCGATTGCCGCCGCGGTCGGCGCGGTGATCGGTCTGTTGCTGGCCAACGGCCGGCACCATGCCGATGAGGAATAGCCGCGCGGATTCAGCAGACAAGACCTGACGCGAGAGACCCGCCTGGCGCGCCAGCCGGGCTCCGCCGGAATTCCCCCCTTTCCGGAACCCTCGTCCGGAAGCCCGGTCGCCAGTTGTGGTGCCGGGTGTTTTTTTATCCGCGGAAAGCGCAGCACCGGCGCGGCGCCGCTCGGCGTCCGCCGGCCGGCAGGTATCGCTCAGACCCCCCAGAGGACATTGGCCCCTTCGCGCTGCGAGGCACGCAGCATGTCGAGGAACGGGTAGGCGCGCTGCCCCAGGTGCAGTGGTTCTTCTTCGTCTTCGCCGGCATCGGGTTGGGTCTCGACCGCCGTGTCGGCAGGATGGGCGCGCGCATCGGCCACGGCTGCCTCGAGCTTGTGGATCGCGTGCGGCAGTTCTTCGACGGTGATCACCCCCCGTTCCCCGAGATGCTTGCCGATGATGCCCAGGAGCGTCACGGCCAGATCCTTCATCATGATCAGGTCCTGCGCGGCGTGGGATTTGAAGGTGATCAGCATGATGGTTTTTCCTTTTACGGAGAACGGTGGGCGGCGTCCCCGGGGCGGGATGCCGCGCCGGTTCGGGCACGGTCTGGTGGGGCAGCCGGAGCGGATTGTGGTCCGTGGCCGTCCTTGCGCATGATGTCAGCATAGCACCTGATAAAATTGCGCGTTCCCGATTCCCATGCCTGTCACGCGGCGCGGCGTTGATTCGCCGTCACTTGCCGTGGTCGTGGCGCCGGCGCGGCCCGCGGGGCCTGCGCCTGAATACCAGCCCACAGGGCTTCCGACATCCATGCTGCCTGTTCAGACCTCCAATCTTGCCGCCGCGTTCACCGATGCCGTGCGCGCGCTCGCCCCGGCCGATGCCACCTTGCCCGCGGTCACCTTCGAGCGGCCCAAGGTGGCCGCCCATGGCGACCTCGCCTGCAATGTCGCGATGCAGGTCGCGCGCGCGCTCAAGAGCAATCCGCGCGAGCTGGCGCAGCGCATCGTCGCCGCGGTGCAGGCCGACGCGCGCGCGCAGGACCTGGTCGCGACCATGGAGATCGCCGGCCCCGGCTTCATCAACCTGCGCCTGACGCCGGCGGCCAAGGCCGAGGTGTTGCGCGCGGTGCTGAACCAGGGCGACCACTACGGCGCGCGCGAGCGCGGCGTGCATGGCCAGGTGCTGGTGGAGTTCGTCTCGGCCAACCCGACCGGTCCGCTGCACGTCGGTCACGGCCGCCAGGCGGCGCTGGGCGATGCGCTCGCCAACCTGCTGTCGTGGCAGGGCTGGCACGTGCACCGCGAGTTCTACTACAACGACGCCGGCGTGCAGATCCAGACCCTGGCGCTGTCGGTGCAGGCGCGCGCGCGCGGCCTCAAGCCGGGCGATGCCAGCTGGCCGGAAGCCGCCTACAACGGCGACTACATCGCCGATATCGCCGCCGACTTCCTCGCCGGCAAGACCGTCAGCGCCTCCGACGGCGAGCCGGTGACCGCGTCGGGCAACGTCGACGACATCGACTCGATCCGCAAGTTTGCCGTGACCTATCTGCGCAACGAGCAGGACATCGACCTGCAGGCCTTCGGCGTCAAGTTCGACCGCTATTACCTGGAGTCGTCGCTGTACAGCGACGGGCGCGTCGACGCCGCGGTGCAGTCGCTGATCGGCAAAGGCAAGACCTACGAGAGCGAGGGCGCGCTGTGGCTGCGCACCACCGACGACGGCGACGACAAGGACCGCGTGATGAAGAAGAGCGACGGCACCTATACCTACTTCGTGCCGGACGTGGCCTACCACACCACCAAGTGGGAGCGCGGCTTCACCAAGGTCATCAACGTGCAGGGCAGCGACCACCACGGCACCATCGCACGCGTGCGCGCCGGCCTGCAGGGCCTGGACATCGGCATCCCGCAGGGCTATCCCGATTACGTGCTGCACAAGATGGTGACCGTGATGAAGAACGGCGAGGAGGTCAAGATCTCCAAGCGCGCCGGCTCCTACGTCACCGTGCGCGACCTGATCGAATGGTCCAACGGCCAGGATGACACCTGCGAGACCATCCGCGGCTGCCTGGAGCAGGGCGTGGCCGACTGGCCTGCGCACTTTACCCGCGGCCGCGACGCGGTGCGCTTCTTCCTGCTGTCGCGCAAGGCCGATACCGAGTTCGTGTTCGATGTCGACCTGGCGCTCAAGCAGAGCGACGAGAACCCGGTGTACTACGTCCAGTACGCCCATGCCCGCATCTGCTCGATCTTCGAGTCGTGGGGCGGCGCGGACTGGGAAGCGCGCCTGGCCGAGCTGGCCGGCGCCGACCTGGCCGCCGTGACCGGCGCCGACGCGAGCGCCCAGGCGCTGGCGCTGGGACAGCGCCTGGCCGAGTTCCCGGACATGCTGTCGGCCGCCGCGTCGGAACTGGCGCCGCACGCGGTGGCGTTCTACCTGCGCGACCTGGCCGGCGACTTCCACGCCTTCTACAACGCCGACCGCGTGCTGGTCGACGACGAAGCCGTCAAGCGTGCCCGCCTGGCGCTGCTGGCCGCCACGCGCCAGGTGCTGCGCAACGGCCTGGCGGTGATCGGGGTGTCCGCCCCGCGCCGCATGTAAGCGCGCAGCCGGCGCCCGGCCCGGTGCGGCCGGCGGCGGCACTGGCTCTATAATCCCGGCATCACCGAAGAGGACTTCATGCAACAGCAACGCAAGCGCGAGTCGCGCAATGTCCGCCGCAGCCAGCAGCGCGGCGGTACGTTCCTGGGCCTGGTGCTCGGGCTGATCGTCGGGCTGGCCATCGCCGTGGTGGTCGCCCTGTACATCACCAAGTCGCCGACGCCGTTCCAGCAGAAACACGCCCCCCGGCCGAGCGAGCCCGGCAACGTCACCAGCCAGCTGCCGGCCCCCGCCCAGCGCGCCGACGAAGGCCCGAGCGACCCGAACAAGCCGCTGTGGAGCAAGACCCCGGCCAAGCCGGTGGGCCAGGCGCCGGAGCCCGAGCCCAAGCAGAACGGGCAGCCGCCGGTGGCGACCCGCCCGGCGGAGAAGCCGCTCGACAAGCCGCTGGACAAGCCGGTCGAGAAGCCGGCTGACAGGCCGGCGGACAAGCCGCTCGCCACCAAGCCCGCCGAGAAGCCGGTGTCCGACCCGATCGCCGAGATCGCCCAGGCCGACGCGCACAAGGTGGGCTACCTGCTGCAGGTGGGCGCGTTCCGCTCGTCGGACGATGCCGACCGCCAGAAGGCCAACCTGGCGATGCAGGGCTTCGAGGCCCGCATCACCGAGCGTGACGTCAACGGGGTCAAGATGTACCGGGTGCGCCTGGGGCCGTTCAACCGCATCGAAGACATGAACAAGGCACGCGACCGGCTGCAGTCGTCCGGTTTCGAGGCCTCGGTGATCCGCTTTACCAAGCAGTAGGCGGCACCGCTTAATACCCGGTAACCGCCGCAACACCGCAGCAACAGGTTCCCGCCAGATGCGGCGGGCGCACCGATGAACCGGGTGCCGCCGCCGCTGTCATACGCTCATCGTCCAAACCGCAAGGCCGTTCTCAAATGAAAAAACTCGCCGCACTGTTCGCCATGTTCGCCGCCGTGGGCGGCCTGCTGATGTCCGCCCCGTCGCAGGCGGCACCCACCGAAGGCAAGGAGTACCAGGTCCTGAAGACGCCCCAGCCGGTCGCGGCGGGCAAGATCGAGGTGACCGAGTTCTTCTGGTATGGCTGCCCGCACTGCTATGACTTCGAGCCCGACCTGGAAGCCTGGGTCAAGAAGCAGGGCGGCAATGTGGTGTTCAAGCGCGTGCCGGTCGCGTTCCGCGACGACCTGCTGCCGCACACCAAGATCTTCTACGCGCTGGAAGCCATCGGCAAGCTCGACGCCATGCACAACAAGGTCTTCAGCGCCATCCACGTGGACCGCAAGCGCCTGACCGACACCAACGAGATCGCCGATTTCATGGCCAAGAACGGCGTCGACCGCAAGGCCTTCGTGGATGCGTACAACTCGTTCACGGTGACCACCAACGCGCAGCGCGCCAACAAGATCGCCGACGCCTACAAGATCGACGGCGTGCCGACCGTGGTGGTGCAGGGCAAGTACGTGACCTCGCCGTCGATCGCCGGCAACAAGCAGGGCGCGGTGCAGACCATGGATTACCTGGTGGAGCAGATCAAGGCGAAGAAGCTTTGATTGGCTGAAGGTTTGCTCCCAGGCAGGGGGCAAGGACCTGTGGCAAGCCAAGCGGCTGGTATCCTGTACCAGCCGTTTTTTTATTCAGAGTTTCCGCCCTCATGCGTCCCCTCAAAGTCTTCCTCACCGGCGCCTCCAGCGGCCTGGGCCAGGCGCTCGCGCGCGAATACGCCGCGCAGGGCGCCATCCTTGGCCTGGTGGCGCGGCGCGAGGACGCGTTGCGCCAGTTCGTGGCCACCTTGCCGAACCCGGGCGCGGTGCGAATCTATGGCGCCGACGTGCGCGACGCCGAGGCGATGGCGCGGGCGGCGGAAGACTTCGTCGGTCAGTTCGGCTGCCCGGATGTGGTGATCGCCAATGCCGGGGTCTCGGTCGGCACCGTCGCCAGCGAGCGCGAGGACCTGGACGCCTTCCGCCAGGTGATGGAGACCAACTGGTTCGGCGTGCTGACCACCTTCCAGCCCTTCCTGCATGCGATGCAGGCGCGCGAGCCCGGCCACTTCGGACGGCGCGGCACGCTGGTGGGCATTGCCAGCGTGGCCGGCGTGCGCGGGCTGCCGGGGGCCGGGGCCTACAGCGCTTCCAAGTCGGCGGTGATCAAGCTGCTCGAAAGCCTGCGGCTGGAGCAGCGCCGGCACGGCATCCGCGTGGTCACCATCGCGCCGGGCTATATCCGCACGCCGATGACCGCGCACAACCCTTACCGCATGCCGTTCCTGACCGATGCCGACGTGTTTGCGCGCAAGGCCGTGCGCGTGATCGCGGCGGGCCGGCGCTTCCGCGTGATCCCGTGGCCGATGGGCGTGGTGGCGGCGCTGCTGCACGTGATGCCGCGCTGGCTGTACGACGCGCTCGCCGCGGGCGCGCCGCGCAAGCCGCGCCGTGCCGATGCACCCCGGGAGCCCTGAGATGTGGCGCGACGCCATCGGCCAGCAGCATGCCGCCGCCACCGGCGTGGTGCGGATCGCCTCGCTGGTGCCGTCGGTGACCGAGCTTTTGTTCGCGCTCGGGCTGGCGCGGCAGATGGTGGCGCGCACCGGCTTCTGCATCCACCCGGAACCGGCGGTGCGCGCCGTGCCCAAGGTGGGCGGCACCAAGGACGTCAACGTGGCGCGGCTGCGCGAGCTGGCGCCCACGCATGTAGTGGTCAATATCGACGAGAACCGGCGCGAGACCGTGGATGAGATCCGCGGCTTCGTGCCCAACGTGATCGTCACCCATCCGTGCGCGCCCGAGGACAACCTCCGGCTGTACCGGCTGCTGGGTGGCATCTTCGGCTGCCATGCCGAGGCCGAGTCGCTGTGCGCGGCGCTGCAGGCGCAGCTGGATGCGATCCGCGTGCGGCCCTGGCCGGCGCGCCGCGTGCTGTACGCGATCTGGCAGGACCCGTGGATGACGGTGTCGCGCGACACCTATATCAGCCGCATGCTGGCGCTGGCCAACTGGCAGACCTGGCCCGGCGGCACCGACACCGTGCAGGCCTGCGAAGGCGGCGACTGCAGCCGTCCGAATGCGCCCGGCGAGCGCTATCCCACTTTCCGCTGGAGCGACGCGCTGGTGCGCGAGCTCGACCTGGTGTTGCTGTCGACCGAGCCCTACCGCTTTACCGAAGACCACGCCGACGCGCTCGAGCGCCAGCTAGGGAAGCCGGTGCTGCTGGTCGACGGCGAGATGCTGTCGTGGTACGGCAGCCGCGCCGTCGACGGGGTGCGCTACCTGGCGGCGCTGGCGGCCGCCAACTGACGCGCTCAGGCGGCGCGGAAGCGGATCACGCCGTCGTCGCCGGTTGCGCGCACCAGCTCGCCGCGGTGCCACAGGCAGTGCAGGTGGGCCAGCGACTCGCCCATGGCGAAGGTCATCTGGTGGATGTCGAACTGGCGCTTGAAGATCACGCTGACGATGTCGTGCGCGCTGCAGGGTTTCTCGCGGCACGCCTCCAGCGTTTCGGCGAGGCGGTCGGCATGGTGTTCGCGCAGCTGCATGATGCGGGTATGCAGGTTGCGGAAGGGCCGGCCGTGCGACGGCAGGATCAGCACGTCCTGCGGCAGCGGCTCGTACTTGCCTAGCGAGTCCAGGTAGAGCTGCAGCGAATTGGCCTCGGGCTCCATGTCGAACACGCTGACATTGGTCGAGATGCGCGGCAGCACCATGTCGCCGGAAATGAGCACATTGGTGGCGGCGTTATGCAGCGCCACGTGCTCGGGCGAATGGCCGAAGCCGGTGATCACGCGCCAGGCGGAGGTGGCCGGGTCGGTGCCGATGCGCACCGTGTCGCCTTCCATCAGGCGGCGATATTGGGTCGGCAGGTCGGGCACCAGCGACGGGTAGTAGGTCTTGCGCGCGCGCAGCTTTTCCTGGCTGTCGGCATCGGTCAGGCCATGCAGCGCGAAATGCGCGGCGGCCGCTTCGCCGCCGGCGCTGGAGCCGGCCCCGGTGCCGCTGCCCATCACGCGCGCGCTCATGTAATCGCCCAGGCTCATCCACAGGCGCACGTCGAAACGCCGGCACAGCCAGTGCGCCAGGCCGACGTGGTCGGGATGGCTGTGCGTGACCAGCACGCGCACCACCGGCAGGCCTTCCAGCTCGTTGGCGAAGATGGTTTCCCAGTGCGCCTTGATGGTGTCGTTGGTGATGCCGCAGTCGACGATGGTCCAGCCCTCGCGTCCGTCCAGGCGGTCGCGCAGCAGCCACAGGTTGATATGGTCGAGCGCGAACGGCAGCGGCATGCGCAGCCAGTAGACGCCGGGGGCGACTTCCTGCTTGGTGCCGGGCGCCGGCATGGTATCGCCGAACGGGTATTGGAGCTGGTGTTCGAGTGCGTTCATGAGGAGTCTCGTGGTCGAAGCCTGGCGGCGGGGCGCGGGCTTTCTCGTTCTGCCGGCACGTCCCCATGGTGCGCGAGGGGGCGTGCAAGCACCGGTTGCCAGCCGATCTGGTTGACGCTAACGTAAACGTCAATCATACGGTTCGTTTCCATCTTAAGCGAAAACTTGACTTCGCAACGAACGACCGTTCACTTTCTTTGGTCAGGCCATGTCAGCGACGCCAGCGGCGGCTTCCGCCACCTACACCATTACCGATCTCGCGCGTGAGTTCGACGTCACGCCGCGTGCCATCCGCTTCTACGAGGACCAGGGCCTGCTATCGCCCCAGCGCGAAGGGCCGGGCGGACGCAAGCGGGTCTACAACGGCCGTGAGCGGACCCGGCTCAAGCTGACGCTGCGCGGCAAGAGGTTGGGGCTTACTCTCAACGAGATCCGCGAGATCCTTGATCTGTATGAATCGCCGCGCGATACCGCGCCGCAACTGGACCGGTTCCTGGTCGCGCTCGCCGCCCACCGCCGTACGCTCGAGCGCCAGATGGAAGACCTGCAGGCGCAGTTGGCCGAGATCGACCAGCACGAGCGCCAGTGCAGGGCCTTGCTAGCGGCGCAGAGCGGCGACGATGCGCAGGACAAGACCCATGCCGCCTGAGCGGCACTTGTGCACGCGTCGGTGCGATCCGGCATTGACGTTTACGTAAACGTAAATAGAATAGCCGGACAGCGCGTTGGCCGTGCGCTGTCCGTCCAGACAGGCCCCACACCGGAATCCGCCATGACCGCCTCCATCGCCCATGCCGTGCCCGCTGAACCGGAACCGCTGTCCCCCGCGCGGGCCGACGCCATTGCGACCAGTTTCTCGCGCCAGGGGCTGATGCGCACCTTCGGCGCCGAGCTGGCGCGCGTGCAGCGCGGCGAGGTCGAGCTGGCGATGCCGTGGTCCGAGGGGGTGACCCAGCAGCACGGCTTTTTCCATGGCGGCGTGGTCGGCGCGCTGGCCGACAGCGCTTGCGGCTATGCCGCGCTGACGCTGGTTGGCGAAGAGGAGGCGGGCCTGACCGCCGAGTACAAGATCAACCTGCTGTCCCCCGCCCAGGGCGAACGCCTGGTGGCGGTGGGGCGGGTGCTCAAGCCCGGGCGCACGCTGATCGTGGCGCAGGGCGATGTCTACGTCGAGCAGGAAGGCCGCCGCAAGCCGGTGGCGACCATGCTGATGACGCTGTGCGTGGTCAAAACGCTGGGCCACGTCTGAACCGATCGATCCGGCAACACCGGAACCCCCCGACACACCGATTCCAACAGGAGACCATCATGACTGAACTGCCAGGCCTGAAATTCGATCTGGGCGAAGACATCGAAATGCTGCGCGGCGCCGTGCGCGACTGGGCCCAGGCCGAACTGGCCCCGCGCGCCGGCGAGATCGACCGCACCGACCAGTTCCCGATGGACGCCTGGAAAAAGATGGGCGACCTCGGCGTGCTCGGCATCACCGTGGCCGAGGAATACGGCGGCGCCAACATGGGCTACCTGGCCCACATGATCGCGATGGAGGAAATCAGCCGCGCCTCGGCCTCGGTCGGGCTGTCGTACGGCGCGCATTCCAACCTGTGCGTGAACCAGATCCACCGCAACGGCACGGCCGCGCAGAAGGCGAAGTACTTGCCGAAGCTGGTGTCGGGCGAATGGATCGGCGCGCTGGCGATGAGCGAGCCCAACGCCGGCTCTGACGTGGTCAGCATGAAGCTGCGCGCGCAGCTGAAGGGCGACCGCTACGTGCTGAACGGCACCAAGATGTGGATCACCAACGGCCCGGACTGCGACGTGCTGGTGGTCTACGCCAAGACCGAGCCCGAGCTGGGCGCGCGCGGCATGACCGCCTTTATCGTCGAGAAGGGCATGAAGGGCTTCTCGGTGGCGCAGAAGCTGGACAAGCTGGGCATGCGCGGTTCGCACACCGGCGAGCTGGTGTTCGAGGACGTGGAAGTGCCGGTCGAGAACATCCTGGGTGCCGAGAATGGCGGCGCCAAGGTGCTGATGAGCGGGCTGGACTACGAGCGCGCGGTGCTGTCGGGCGGCCCGGTCGGCATCATGCAGGCGTGCATGGACGTGGTCACGCCGTATATCCATGACCGCAAGCAGTTCGGCCAGAGCATCGGCGAATTCCAGCTGATCCAGGGCAAGGTGGCCGACATGTACACCACGCTGCAGGCGGCGCGCAGCTACCTGTACACGGTCGGCAAGAACCTCGACGCGCTCGGCAGCGACCACGTGCGCCAGGTGCGCAAGGACTGCGCCGCGGTGATCCTGTACACCGCGGAAAAGGCGACCTGGATGGCGGGCGAGACCGTGCAGATCCTGGGCGGCAACGGCTATATCAACGAGTACCCGGCCGGGCGCCTGTGGCGCGACGCCAAGCTGTACGAGATCGGCGCCGGCACCTCGGAGATCCGCCGCATGCTGATCGGGCGCGAGCTGTTCGCGGAAACGATGTAACGGAGCGCGGGGACGCCGGAATCACCTCCGGCATCCCCGGACATCCGGGGCCCTGGCCCGGAACCCATTTACAATCTCACTACCCGTCGCAAGACCGTCAAGCAGTCGTCCCCCGTCGACCCATGTCCCACTTCCCCAAACTGCTCTCCTCGCAGATTGCCTACGATGTGGCGAGAACGATGCTCGACGGGTTCGACAAGCACTACCGCCTGTTCCGCGAGGTCAGCCACCAGGCCAAGCTGAAGTTCGAGGCCGGCGACTGGCACGGGCTGCAGCAGATCCAGCGCGACCGCATCGCGTTCTACAACGAGCGCGTGCGCGAATCCAGCGTGATCCTGGAAGACGAGTACGACGCCGAGAACATCGAGGACGAGATCTGGCAGCAGATCAAGCTGCACTACATCGGGCTGCTGACCAACCACCACCAGCCCGAGCTGGCCGAGACCTTCTTCAACTCGGTCTGCACGCGCATCCTGCACCGCTCGTACTTCAACAACGATTTCATCTTCGTGCGCCCGGCGATCTCGACCGAGTACATCGAGAACGAGGAATCGCCGACGCGCCCGACCTTCCGCGCCTACTACCCGGGCAGCCGCGACGGCATGGCCGCGTGCTTCGAGCGCATCGTCCACAACTTCCAGCTGGAGCGCCCGTTCGAGGACCTGCAGCGCGACATCGGCTACGTGGTGCGCGCCGTCGGCGAGCATTTCGGCGACTTCCGCATCGCGCCGAATTTCCAGATCCATACGCTGTCGTCGCTGTTCTTCCGCAACAAGTCGGCCTTCATCATCGGCCGCATCCTGAACGGCGACCGCACCTTCCCGCTGGCGATCCCGATCGTGCATGGCCCTTCGGGCAAGCTGGTGCTCGACACCGTGCTGCTGAAGAAAGAGCAGCTGCTGATCCTGTTCTCGTTCACGCACTCCTACTTCATGGTCGACATGGAGATCCCGTCGGCCTACGTGACCTTCCTGCGCGACATCATGCCGCGCAAGCCGCGCGCGGAAATCTATACCTCGCTGGGCTTGCAGAAGCAGGGCAAGAACCTGTTCTACCGCGATTTCCTGCACCACCTGCAGCATTCGTCGGACAAGTTCATCGTCGCGCCCGGCATCCGCGGGCTGGTGATGCTGGTGTTCACGCTGCCGTCGTACCCGTACGTGTTCAAGGTGATCCGGGACTTTTTCCCGGCGCCCAAGGAAACCACGCGCGAACTGGTCAAGTCGAAGTACCAGCTGGTCAAGCAGCACGACCGCGTCGGCCGCATGGCCGATACGCTGGAATACTCCGACGTGGCGTTCCCGCTGTCGCGCTTCGACGATGCGCTGGTGCGCGAGTTCGAGCAGCACGCGCCGTCGATGATCGAATACCAGCGCGCCAAGGACGGCGGCGAAGAGATCGTGGTGCGCCACGTCTATATCGAGCGCCGCATGACGCCGCTGAACATCTACCTGCAGGAAGGCTCCGACGCGCAGGTCGAGCACGGCGTGATCGAATACGGCAACGCGATCAAGGAGCTGATCGCCGCGAACATCTTCCCGGGCGACATGCTGTACAAGAACTTCGGCGTCACGCGCCACGGCCGCGTGGTGTTCTACGACTACGACGAGATCGAGTACCTGACCGACTGCAATATCCGCCACGTGCCGCAGCCGCGCAACGAGGAAGAGGAGATGTCGGGCGAAGTCTGGTACACCGTGCGTCCGCACGACATCTTTCCCGAGACCTTCCGCACCTTCCTGCTGGGCGATGCGCGCGTCGGCGCGGCGTTCCTGCGGCACCATGCGGATTTTTTTGACCCTGCCATGTGGCAGAGCCACAAGGACCGGCTGCTGGCCGGACATGTCCATGACTTTTTTGCCTATCACCCTGCCGAGCGATTCATCAACCGCTACGGCGCTGTCCCTGAACTTCCTGCCGCCGACCCTGCAAGGAGAGTCGCATGAATGACGCCATCGCCCAGCTGTTCCGCAACAACCGCGACTGGGTCGACCGCGTCAATGCGGAAGACCCCGCCTTCTTCACCCGGCTGGCCAACCAGCAGGCGCCGGAATACCTGTGGATCGGCTGCTCCGATTCGCGCGTGCCGGCCAACCAGATCCTGGGGCTGGCGCCGGGCGAGGTGTTCGTCCACCGCAATATCGCCAACGTGATCGCGCACAGCGACCTGAACGCGCTGTCGGTGATCCAGTTCGCGGTGGAAGTGCTCAAGGTGCGCCATATCACGGTGGTGGGCCACTACGGCTGCGGCGGCGTCAAGGTCGCGCTCAAGCGCGAGCGCATCGGCCTCGCCGACAACTGGCTGCGCCATGTGCGCGACGTGGCCGACAAGCACGAGTCCTACCTCGGCACCATCCTGCGCGAGGAAGACGCCCATACCCGGCTGTGCGAGCTCAACGTGATCGAGCAGGTCAACAACGTGTGCCAGACCACCGTGATCCAGGACGCCTGGGCCCGCGGCCAGGTCATCACCGTGCACGGCTGGATCTACGGCGTGTCCGACGGCCTGCTGCGCGACCTCGGCATGGCCGCCAGCAACAACGACGAGCTGCACGAGCAGCTGGCCGCGGCCTACCGCCAGTACGGCGAGCCGCCGCAGGCGTCGATCCGCTGATCCGTTTATCCGACACCACCGATACCCAGCTACCGATCCAGGAGACCCGACATGGAAGAGATCGTCATCGTTTCAGCCGCGCGCACGCCGATGGCTGCGTTCCAGGGCGAATTCGCCAGCGTCACCGCGCCGCAGCTTGGCGCCGCCGCCATCCGCGCGGCGGTCGAGCGTGCCGGCCTGAAGCCCGAGCAGGTCGAAGAAGTGGTGTTCGGCTGCGTGCTGCCCGCCGGCCAGGGCCAGGCGCCGGCACGCCAGGCCGCGCTGGGCGCGGGCTTGCCGCTGAGCGTGGGCTGCACCACCGTCAACAAGATGTGCGGCTCGGGCATGCGCGCGGCCATGACCGTCTATGACGGCCTGGTCGCGGGCTCGTTCGACGTCGCCATTGCCGGCGGCATGGAGAGCATGACCAACGCGCCGTACCTGATCCCGAAGGGCCGCGGCGGTTATCGCATCGGCCACGGCATGATCTACGACCACATGATGCTGGACGGCCTGGAAGACGCCTACGACAAGGGCCGAGCCATGGGCACCTTCGGCGAGGACTGCGCCGCCAAGTACGGCTTCACGCGCCAGCAGCAGGACGAATTCGCGATGGAAAGCGTGCGCCGCGCGCAGCAGGCCACCGAGAACGGCGATTTCCGCTGGGAGATCGCGCCGGTGACGGTATCGGGCAAGGGCGGCGACACGGTGATCGATACCGACGAAGGCCCGCGCCGCATCAAGCTCGACAAGATCCCGTCGCTCAAGCCTGCGTTTGCCAAGGACGGCACCATCACCGCCGCCTCGTCGTCATCGATCAACGACGGCGCCTCGGCGCTGGTGATGATGCGCGCCTCCACCGCGAAAGCGCTGGGCCTGCAGCCGATCGCCCGCATGCTGGGCCACACCACCCATGCGCAGGCGCCGGGCTGGTTCACCACCGCGCCGGTCGAGGCCATCGCCAAGCTGTACCGCAAGCTGGACTGGAACACCGACAGCGTCGACCTGTTCGAGATCAACGAGGCCTTTGCGGTGGTGCCGATGGCCGCCATGCACGACCTCAAGATCCCGCGCGACAAGGTCAACATCCACGGCGGCGCCTGCGCGCTGGGCCACCCGATCGGCGCCTCGGGCGCGCGCATCATGACCACGCTGATCGGCGCGCTGCGCAAGACCGGCGGCAAGCGCGGCGTGGCGAGCCTGTGCATCGGTGGCGGTGAGGCAACGGCGGTGGGGATCGAGATCCTGTAAGCCTGTCCCAAGTCCCGCTTGTTTTCTCCCCTCTCCCGCGCGCGGGAGAGGGGCGGGGGTGAGGGCAGGCGCGTGCCAGGCACGACGAGCTTCACTTCGTAGCCACGCCCGCCCTCACCCCAACCCTCTCCCGCAAGCGGGAGAGGGAGCAAGACCGTGGCAGTTTGCACAATCCGGGGCCAGCCGTGCCGTCTGCGGCGCAGGCCAGTTTTTGAAAGGAGCAACCCTTGCCAACCGCCCTGATCCTCGGTGCCTCGCGCGGCATCGGCCTTGAATTCGTGCGCCAGTACCGTGCCGACGGCTGGCGCGTCATCGCGGCGGCGCGCACGCCCGAAGGCGTCGGTGCCCTGCAGGCGCTGGGCGCCGAGGCGCACCAGGCCGACCTGTCCGATGCCGGCGCGGTGGCAGGCCTGGGCTGGAAGCTCGATGGCGAGGCGCTCGACGTGGCGGTCTACAACGCCGGGGTGATGGGGCCGCGCACCGAAAGCGCGCAGCCGGTCACGCCGCCGGAGTTCGACCGCGTCATGCATGTCAACGTGCTCGGGCCGATGATGGCGCTGCCCTTGCTGCTGCCCTATGTCGAGGCCGGGCAGTCCGGTCATGGCGGGGTGCTGGCGGTGCTGTCCTCGCGCATGGGCAGCATCGGCGCGATGGAGCACAGCACCAGCTGGCTGTACCGCGTCAGCAAGGCGGGCGCCAACGCCGCGCTGCGCGCGGTGGCGCTGGATGCGCGTCACGCCACCTGCGTCGCGCTGCACCCGGGCTGGGTCAAGACCGACATGGGCGGCCAGGAAGCCGACCTGACCGTGCAGCAGAGCGTCAAGGGCATGCGCCAGGTGCTGGCCAGCGTCAAGCGGCGCGACAACGGCACCTTCCACAACTACGACGGCACGCCCATCCCCTGGTAAGGGCGCCCGCACACCTGAACCCAGAACCGACATGCTGCTGACCCCCGAACAGGAAATGATCCGCGACGCCGTGCGGCAGTTCGCGCAGGAAGTGATCGCGCCGCAGGCCGCGCAATGGGACCGCGACAAGACCTTTCCCAAGGACGTGCACCGCGAGCTGGCGGCGCTGGGCGCCTACGGCGTGGCGGTGCCGGAGCAGTATGGCGGCGCCGGCCTCGATTACCTGTCGCTGGCGCTGATCCTGGAAGAGATCGCGGCCGGCGACGGCGGCACCTCCACCGTCATCAGCGTCAATAACTGCCCGGTGTGCAGCATGCTGATGTCGTTCGCCAGCGAGGCGCAGAAGCAGCAGTGGCTGGTGCCGCTGGCGCGCGGCCAGATGCTGGGCGCGTTCTGCCTGACCGAGCCGCACGTCGGCTCCGATGCCGCGGCGCTGCGCACCACTGCTGTCCGCGACGGCGACCACTACGTGCTCAACGGCGTCAAGCAGTTCATCACCAGCGGCCAGAACGCCGACGTGGCGATCGTGCTGGCGGTGACCGACAAGGCTGCCGGCAAGCGCGGCATCAGCGCCTTCATCGTGCCGACTTCGACTCCGGGCTACGTGGTGGCGCGGCTCGAGGACAAGCTCGGCCAGCATTCCTCGGACACCGCGCAGATCCTGTTCGAGGATTGCCGCGTGCCGGCCGCCAACCTGCTCGGCGACGAGGGCGGCGGCTACAAGATGGCGCTGTCGGGGCTGGAGGGCGGCCGCATCGGTATCGCCTCGCAGAGCATCGGCATGGCGCGCGCCGCGTTTGAAGCGGCCCTTGCGTATGCCAAGGAACGCGAGAGTTTCGGCCAGCCGCTGTTCCAGCACCAGGCGGTGCAGTTCCGCCTGGCCGAGATGGCCACGCGCATCGACGTCGCGCGCCAGATGGTGTGGCACGCCGCCGCGCTGCGCGATGCCGGCCGCCCGTGCCTGAAGGAAGCGGCGATGGCCAAGCTCTTCGCCAGCGAGATGGCCGAGCGGGTCTGCTCCGACGCGATCCAGGTGTTCGGCGGCTACGGCTATGTCAGCGACTTTCCGGTCGAGCGCATCTACCGCGACGTGCGCGTGTGCCAGATCTACGAGGGCACCAGCGACATCCAGAAGATCCTGATCGCGCGCGCGCTGGCCTAGCGCCGCCATTTGCGCGTACGATGGGCAGGCGTGCCGCGCCGGCGTCACGTCTTCCCGCAACCGGACCTGCCACCACAAGAATAGGGCCCCCGACATGACCGCAGCGATCGACTTCTACTTTGATTTCTCTTCGCCGTACGGCTACTTCGCCAGCACCCGTATCGACGACCTGGCGCAGAAGTACGGGCGCAACGTCGCCTGGCATCCGATCCTGCTGGGCGTGGTGTTCAAGACCACCGGCGCGTCGCCGCTGCCGCAGCTGCCGCTCAAGGGCGACTACAGCTGGCGCGACTTCGAGCGCACCGCGCGCTTCCACGGCATCGACTACAAGCGCCCCACGCATTTCCCGCTGCCGACCACGCATGCCGCGCGCGCCATGCTGTGGCTGCAGAACCATCACGGCGACGACCTGGCCGCGGCCTTCGCCAGGTCGGTGTACCGCGCGCTGTTCGTCGACGACATCAACATCGCCGAGCCGGCCGAGATCATGAAGCTGGCCGAGCCGCTGGGCGTGGACGTGCAGGCGCTCGATGCCGGCGCCACCAGCTACCAGATCAAGGACCAGCTCAAGGCCGAGATCGAGGTGGCGATGGCCAAGGGCGTGTTCGGCTCGCCCTTCGTCATCGTCGACGGCGAGCCGTTCTGGGGCTTCGACCGCTTCGACCAGATCGAGGCCCACCTGAAGAGCCGCCGCCAGACCGAGCTCCGGGCCGTGCCCAACCCCGATACCAAGGAAAAGAAACCCGCATGACTGCAGCAACCCCCGGCCATTCCGGCCGCTTCGATTGTGTGATCTTCGATTGCGACGGCGTGCTCGTCGACAGCGAGCCCATCGTCAACCGCGTGCTCAACCAGATGCTGAACGAGCTCGGCATCGAGATCTCGCTGGAAGACTCCACGCGCCTGTTCCTGGGCCGCGCGGTGCGCGAAGAGCTCGACATGATCGAACGCATGCGCGGCGCGCCGCTGCCCGAGAACTGGCTGTCGACCTGGCTGGCGCGCCGCAATGCGGTGCTGGAGGAAGAGGTCGCGGCGGTGGCGCATGTGCGCGAGGCGATCCGCGCGGTCGCCGCCACCGGCATGCCGGTGTGCGTGGCGTCGGGCGCGGACCGCGTCAAGGTCAAGCTGCAGCTGACCAAGACCGGGCTGGTCGAGCTGTTCCAGCAGGACCAGCGCGAGCATATCTTCTCGGCCACCGAGGTGGCGCGCAGCAAGCCCGCGCCGGACGTGTACCTGCTGGCCGCGCGCACCATGGGCGTCGAGCCCGCGCGCTGCGCCGTGGTGGAAGACAGCCCGACCGGCGTGACCGCGGGCGTGGCGGCCGGCATGACGGTGTTCGGCTATGCCGCGCGCAACGACGCCGCGCAGCTGCGCGAGGCCGGCGCGCGCACCATCTTCACCGATATGCGCGAGCTGCCGGAGCTGGTGGGATGACGGCGAAAGCGGCAGGCCGCCTGCCCAAGGCTGGACCGGTGCCGTGCCCGTGCGGCAGCGCGGACTATGCCGCCTGCTGCGGCCGCTTCCATCGTGGCGAGGCCCTGCCGCCCAATGCCGAGGCGCTGATGCGCTCGCGCTACAGCGCCTATGTGCTGAACGACATGGAATGGCTGCGGCAGACCTGGCATGCATCGACCTGCCCGGCCGACCTGTTGCCGGATACCGCCACACGCTGGCTCGGGCTCACGGTGAAGGCGCATGCGCAGCAGGACGACACGCATGCCGAAGTGGAATTCGTGGCGCGCTACAAGGTAGGCGGGCGCGCCTGGCGGCTGCATGAGCGCAGCCGCTTTGTGTGCGAGGCGCGCGCCCCGGGCGAGGCGCCGCGCTGGCTTTATGTGGATGGCGACATCATCGGGGAGAGACCATGAGCATCGACAAGCAGAACGAGCCCGAGTACCTGCTGTACTGCTTTGCCCAGTCCGGCAACGCCTACAAGGTGGCACAGCTGCTGGAAACCATCGGCGTGCAGCGCGGCCAGTCGTTGTGGCGCGCGCGCTTCGTCGATTTCTTCAACGGCGAGACCCGCACCCCGGAGTACCGCGCCATCAACGTGATGGGCGAGGTGCCGGTGCTGGAGTTCGGCGGCCAACGCCTGTCGCAGTCGGGCGCCATCCTCGAGACGCTGGCCGCGCGCCTGGATGCGTTCGGCCCGCGCAACGAAGCCGAGCGCGCCGAGGTGCTGCGCTGGCTGCTGTTCGACAACCACAAGTTCACTTCGTACACCGCCACCTATCGCTTCATGCGCACCTTCGCCAGGTCGCCCGATCCGGCCGTGCTGGAGTTCTTCCGCGCGCGCTGCGAAGGCGCGTGGAACGTACTGAACGCGCACCTGGACGGACTCAACTTCGTGCTGGGCGAGCGCCCCACCATCGCTGACTTCTCGCTGGCGGGCTACGTCTTCTTCGATGACGAGATCGGCGTGCACTGGCGCAAGGAATATCCGCATATCCACGCGTGGACCGAGCGCTTCCGCGCCTTGCCGGGCTGGAAGCATCCCTATGAGCTGATGCCCGGGCACCCGCTGCCCAAGGCAGCCGGCTGAGGCCGGCCGCGGCAGGACGGCGGCAGGCGGCGCACAACCCTATCTGGCAAGAGACTCCGAGATGCCCACGCTCGCAAGCAAACTGAACGCCCGCTCCGAATCCTTCAAGGCCAATGCCGAGTCCATGCGGGCGCTGGTGGCCGACCTCAAGGCGAAGATCGCCAAGCTGGCCGAAGGCGGCGGCGCGGCCGCGCGCGACAAGCACCTGGCGCGCGGCAAGCTGCTGCCGCGCGAGCGCGTGCAGCAGCTGCTCGATCCCGGCACGCCGTTCCTGGAGCTGTCGCAGCTGGCCGCGTACGACATGTACGACGATGCCGCGCCCGGCGCCGGCAT